>NZ_JAPVLS010000020.1:0-16476 GCF_027158125.1 Streptomyces sp. H39-C1 | reverse complement strand
GACGACCAAGCGGTCTGGACCGACGACCGCACCGTCGCCTACTCGCTGCCGGGCGACTTCGGCGCGGACCTCTACACGGTCCCCGCCGACGGCACCGGCACGCCCCGCACGCTGACCCCGGCGGCGCTCGCCCCCGCGTACATCGGCTGACGCGCGGACGACCCCCGGCTCAGGTCAGTCGTCCGGAAGGCAGTGGACGGTGATCCGCTGGACGAGGTTGTTGCCGAAGCCGCCGCGGTTCCACGCCTGGGCGAGCGGCTGGGTGTTGCCCTCGGCGTCGGTGGCGCGGGCGCTGAGCACATGGCGGCCGGGCTCCGCCGTCCAGGACGCCCGCCAGCTCCGCCAGGCCAGGTCGTGTCCGTCCGGCGGGGCGAGCTCGGCCGCCCGCCAGGAACGTCCGTCGTCCGTACTCACCTCGGCCTTCGTGACCGGTGCCAACCCGGACCAGGCCCTGCCCTCCAGCGGCACCGGGCCGGGGCGTACGACGCGGGTCCTGGACATGAAGTCCGGGAACCCGGGCGGGATCATCAGCGCCCGCGGGGCGATCCGGGTGACCGGCTCGCCGGGTTCACCGGCCCGCTGCCGGTAGCGGTACGCCACCGTCTGCTGGAATCCGGTGAACGGCGTGTCGGTGAGCGTGATCCCGCGCAGCCACTTCACCTGCGCCATCCCGTACCAGCCGGGCACCACCAGCCGCAGCGGGTGGCCGTGCTGCGGCGGCAGGGGCAGCCCGTTCATGGCGTACGCGACCAGCACCTCAGGATCGGCGCCGGCGGCCACCGCCAGCGGCAGACTCCACCGGTAGTCCTGTTCGACACCGCGCTCGACACCGTGGTCCGCGCCGCGGAAGACGGCCTCGACGGCAGCCGGCTCCACTCCCGCCTCGGCGAGCAGCACTCGCAGCGGCACCCCGGTCCACTCGGCCGTTCCGACCGCCTCGACCAGCCACGGCTGGCTCACCGGCCGCGGGGTGAGCCGCGCCCGGCCGTTGCCCGCGCACTCCATCGTCACGCGGTGGGTGACGGCGGGGAACGAGCGCAGGGCCGCCATGTCCAGTGTCAGCGCCGTCCGGACGCTGCCTCCCACGGTGAGCCGCCAGTCGTCCTCCCGGGCGGCGGGGATGTCGTAGTGGACCAGCACGTAGTGCAGTCCCGGCGGGGTCAGGTCGTAGCGCAGGGCCTCCAGCGGCAGGCCGTGGTTGCGGGCCGCGAGCGCGAGTTCCTCCGGGCTGATCCCCTCCGCGGGATCCGCGAGGCGGCCGGCCGGGCTGATGTCGGCGAAGCGTCCGTCCATTCCTTCATGGTGCGCTTCCGGCCGAACCCAGGCATCCGGGTGAACATGCGATCCTCCCCGACCGGCGGGATGCTGGATGTATCGGCCTGGGGTCCGCGATGCCCCATGGCAGATGGAGGGTGCCCAGGGCGTCGGCGCACAACCGCCCACCGGCGGCCCGGCCGGGGAGCGGCCAGGTGGAGGAGGCGGCCCGAGTCTCGCCGAGGAGATCGCCATGGACGGCAGCACACTTGAAGCGATGCGGACCGCGTTGCGCGGCCCGGTCATCGCTCCGGAGGATCCCGACTACCCGGAGGCCCGCAAGGTCTACAACGCCATGGTCGACAAGCGCCCGGCCGCGATCGTGCGCTGCTCCGACACGGCGGACGTCATGGCCGCGGTGGACTTCGTCCGTGAGCAGGGACTGGAACTCGCCGTCCGGGGCGGCGGGCACAGCGGCGCCGGTCTGTGCCTGGTCGACGACGGCGTCACCGTCGATCTGTCACCGATGCGCTGGGTGCGTGTCGACCCCGCCGCGAAGACCGCCCGGGTCGGCGGCGGGTCCCAGCTCGGCGACCTGGACCACGCCACCCACGCGTTCGGGCTGGCCGTACCCGCCGGCATCATGTCGACGACCGGCGTCGGCGGGCTCACCCTCGGCGGCGGCCACGGCCACCTCACCCGCAAGTACGGCCTCACGATGGACAGTCTGGTGGCCGCCGACGTGGTGCTCGCCGACGGCAGCTTCGTCACCGCGAGCGAGAACGAGAACCCGGACCTGTTCTGGGCGCTGCGCGGCGGTGGCGGCAACTTCGGCATCGTCACCTCGTTCCGCTTCCGGCTGCACCCGGTGCACACCGTCGGTCTCGCGATCAGCCTCTGGCCGGTCGACCACATCCACGAGGTGCTGCGCTGGTACCGCGACTTCCTGCCGCAGGCGCCCGAGGACCTGAACGGCTTCTTCGCCGTCCTGGCCGTCCCGCCCGGCCCCCCGTTCCCCGAGGAGATCCACGGCCGCAAGATGTGCGGTGTCGTGTGGTGCTGGACCGGGGACCCGGACGGCATCGAGCAGGCCCTGGCCCCGGTGAACGACGCGGGCACGCCGGCCTTCCACTTCTCGACGCCGATGCCGTACCCCATGCTGCAGACCATGTTCGACGAGCTGATCCCGAAGGGCCTGCAGTGGTACTGGCGCGGTGACTTCTTCGACCGGATCACGGACGACGCCATCGACGTGCACGCCAAGTACGCCGAGAACCTCCCCACCGACCTGTCGACCATGCACCTCTACCCGGTCGACGGAGCCGCGCACCGGGTCGCCGCGGGCGACACGGCATGGGCCTACCGGGACGCCATGTGGTCCGGCGTCATCGGCGGCATCGACCCCGACCCGGCCAACGCGGGGCTCGTGAAGGACTGGTGCGTCAACTACTGGGAGGACCTGCACCCGCACTCCATGGGCGGCGGCTACGTCAACTTCATCGGCGCCGGCGAGAGCCAGGACCGCGTCAGGGCCACCTACGGCGACCACTACGACCGGCTCACGGCGCTCAAACGCACCTACGACCCGGACAACCTCTTCCACGCCAACCAGAACATCGCCCCGGCCCCGTAGCCACCAAGGGCGGCAGCGCGAACGGCATCCGGGCCGACGGCATGACGCCGCCGGCCCGGATGCCGTCACGAACGAGACGCTCTTACAGGTTCGGCAGGTTCTTCCGCAGCTCGAAGGCGGTGACCTCGGAGCGGTACTCCTCCCACTCCTGCTTCTTGTTGCGCAGGAAGAAGTCGAAGACGTGCTCGCCGAGCGTTTCCGCGACCAGTTCGCTGCGCTCCATGAGGGTGATGGCCTCGCCCAGGTTCTGCGGGAGGGGCTCGATACCCAGGGCGCGGCGTTCGGCGTCGGAGAGGGCCCAGACGTCGTCGTCGGCGCCGGGCGGGAGCTCGTAGCCCTCCTGGATGCCCTTCAGGCCGGCGGCGAGCAGGACCGCGTAGGCGAGGTAGGGGTTGGCGCCGGAGTCGATGGAGCGGACCTCGACGCGGGTGGAGCCGGTCTTGCCGGGCTTGTACATCGGGACGCGGATGAGCGCGGACCGGTTGTTGTGGCCCCAGCAGATGTACGAGGGGGCCTCGCCGCCGGCGCCCGCGGTGCGCTGCGAGCCGCCCCAGATGCGCTTGTAGGAGTTCACCCACTGGTTGGTGACGGCGGAGATCTCGCCGGCGTGCTTGAGCAGCCCCGCGATGAAGGAGCGGCCGACCTTGGAGAGCTGGAACTCCGAGCCGGACTCGTAGAACGCGTTGCGGTCGCCCTCGAAGAGGGAGAGGTGGGTGTGCATGCCCGAGCCGGGGAAGTCCGAGAACGGCTTGGGCATGAAGGTCGCGTGCACGCCCTGCTCCAGCGCGACCTGCTTCATCACCAGCCGGAACGTCATGACGTTGTCGGCGGTGGACAGCGCGTCGGCGTAGCGGAGGTCGATCTCCTGCTGGCCGGGCGCGCCCTCGTGGTGGGAGAACTCCACCGAGATGCCCATCGACTCCAGCATGGTGATCGCCTGGCGGCGGAAGTCCATGCCGACGTTCTGCGGAGTGTGGTCGAAGTAGCCGGAGTTGTCGGCCGGGGTGGGGATGCTGCCGTCGAGCGGCTTGTCCTTGAGCAGGAAGAACTCGATCTCGGGGTGGGTGTAGAAGGTGAACCCGAGGTCGGAGGTCTTGGCCAGTGCGCGCTTGAGGACATAGCGCGGGTCGGCGTACGAGGGCGAGCCGTCCGGCATGAGGATGTCGCAGAACATCCGCGCGGTCCCGGGGCCCTCGGCACGCCACGGCAGGATCTGGAACGTGCTGGGGTCGGGCTTGGCGATCATGTCCGACTCGTAGACCCGGGCGAACCCCTCGATCGCCGAGCCGTCGAAGCCGATGCCCTCGTCGAAGGCCTGCTCCAGTTCGGCGGGGGCGACGGCGACCGACTTCAGATAGCCGAGCACGTCGGTGAACCACAGCCGTACGAAGCGGATGTCGCGCTCTTCGAGCGTACGGAGCACGAACTCCTGCTGCTTATCCATTTCCACCCATCCTCGCTGATCAGGCTGCCTGCTCCCGCGCCGCGGGGCACCTCGGGGCACATGAGCATCCCACCACACGGTTTCTGGCACGTTTCGGACCTCGTCCGAACGCACGAGCCGGTGGGGGCGTACTGCTGTGCCCATACTGCCTGCTGTTTTGCGCCCTGCGTAACGGGCGCCGGTGATCCGTCGGACACCTGTGGCGACCAACGCCCGGTTGTCGGTGCGCTTGTGTAGGGTCCTGTCAGGTTCCGATACCGGAGAGGGGTATGCGATGACGCGCCGGATGCTCCTGTTCGCCGCTCTCCTCCTCGGGATTTTTGCCATGCACGCGGTGGGCCATCCGGCGGGCGGCGGCCATGAGGAGACGCGGCCCGCCGCCGTGGACCGGGCCTCCCAGCATGGCGCCTCCCCTGATGCGATGGGAATGGCGCATGAGGGCGCCGACCGGCACGGGCCGGCGCCCGCGCACCGGCCCGCTCACGACACGAGCCCGCTGACGCTCTGCCTGGCCGTGCTCGGCACCGCCGTCGTCGTCCTGCTCGCCGCCCTCGGCCTGCCGGCCGGCCCGCCGGCCGGCTCCGTCGCGGCGGCCCGCTCCCTGCTCCCCCGGGGGCGGTGGCCGTGGCCACCGCCCCCACGCATACCCCTCTCCCGTCTGCCGGTGCTGCGCATATAGGACGCCGCCCGGCCGCCCCGGGGCCTGTACCCCGGGGACGGTCACGCGGTCCGTCCTGCCCATCCATCGACACCCATGAGGTGTATTCAGCATGCGTACCTACCACCGCCGCGCCGTGCTCGGCGCGGGAATCGCGGTCGCCGGAGGCGGCCTGCTCGCCGCCTGTTCCGGCGGATCCGCGTCGTCAGGGCATCCCGGACACGGCAACTCCCAGTCCGCGGGAGACGGATACCTCGCGCCCGACGGCCCCGAGGTCGTCGCCGCGGAGAAGGCGCGCGCCGGGGACGGACCGGTCAGCGAGGTCCGGCTGACCGCCGTCGAAGGCGTCGTGGACCTCGGCGGGCCCACGGTCAGGACCTGGACGTACGACGGCGAACTGCCCGGCAAGGAGATCCGGGTGATGGCGGGCGGCACCCTGTCCGCGACGCTCGCCAACCATCTGCCGCAGGCCACGTCCGCGCACTGGCACGGCCTCGCCCTGCGCAACGACATGGACGGGGTACCGGGGCTGACCCAGCCCGCCATCAAGGCCGGCGCCGACTACGCGTACCGCTTCGCGGTCGCCCGGCCGGGCACGTACTGGTTCCATCCGCACACCGGCGTTCAGCTGGACCGCGGGCTGTACGCGCCGCTCATCGTCGAGGACCCGAAGGAGCCGCTGCAGTACGACAAGGAGTGGGTCGTCGTCCTGGACGACTGGGTGGACGGGGTCGACGGCAGCACCCCGGACGCGGTCCTCGCCGAGCTCACCAAGAGCGCGAGCACGGCGGCCGCCGGCAGCAGTGGCCGGAGCGGGACGGACCACTCCGGCATGGACGGCATGGAAGGAATGGACGGCCCGGCGAGCCAGGACCCGGCCGCCCCGGCCGGACCCAGCCGCATGCTGACGGGCGCCACCAGCGATCTGCTCGGCGGCGACCCGGGCGATGTGAAGTACCCGTACTACCTCGTCAACGGGCGCGCCCCGCAAGCCCCGCGCGGCTTCACCGCCAAGCCCGGCGACCGGATCCGGATCCGTTTCGTCAACGCGGGCGGCGACACCGCCTTCCGCGTCGCGCTCGGCGGGCACCGGATGACCATCACGCACACCGACGGTTACCCCGTCGTGCACGCCGCGACCGACGCGCTGCTGATCGGCATGGGCGAACGGTACGACGTGCTGGTCACGGCGGGTGACGGGGTCTTCCCGCTGGTCGCCCTCGCGGAGGGGAAGGACGCGGCGGCGCTGGACGTGCTGCGCACCGGCGGTGGAACGGCGCCGACCGCCGCCGACCGCCCGCAGGAACTGTCCGGGCGGCTCCTCCAGGCCGGCGATCTGCGGCCCGACCCTTCGGTGGCCCTGCCGGACCCAGGCCGGACGCCGGACCGCACGGTCGAGCTGCGGCTGACCGGCAGCATGGCCAACTACAACTGGGCCTTCGAAGGGGCGGCTTACGATCCGGCGGTCCGCCATGACGTGCGGCAGGGCGAACGGGTCCGGCTGACGCTCGCGAACAACACCCGGATGTGGCATCCCCTGCATCTGCACGGGCACACCTTTTCGCTGACCGGCGGCGGCGCCCGCAAGGACACCGCTATCGTGCTGCCCGGACGGACACTCAGCGTCGATCTCGACGCGGACAATCCAGGACTGTGGATGATCCACTGCCACAACGTCTACCACGCGGAGGCGGGCATGATGGCGGTCCTCGGCTACCGCCAGTAACGGATCACCGGTGTCCGGGGTGATCCCCCGGACACCGGGCCGGACGCGGAACCTTGCAGGATTGGCGCAAATTTCCCGCAAGAAACTTGCGAAACCTGTACTAGAGTTGACGTCATGACACGACGACTTGCCACGGTGGCAAAGAAGGTCGGGGTGAGCGAGGCGACCGTCAGCCGAGTGCTGAACGGGAAGCCCGGAGTCTCCGATGCGACCAGAGCCGCAGTGCTGACCGCACTCGATGTGCTCGGTTACGAACGACCGACCCAGCTGCGCGGGGAGCGTGCCCGGCTTGTCGGGCTCGTTCTCCCGGAGCTTTCCAATCCGATCTTCCCGGCCTTCGCCGAGGTGGTGGGCGGCGCCCTGGCACAGCAGGGGTTCACGCCCGTGCTCTGCACCCAGACCGTCGGCGGGGTGTCGGAGGCCGACTACGTGGAGTTGCTGCTGCAGCAGCACGTCTCCGGGGCGATCTTCTTCGGCGGTCTGTACGCCCAGGCCGAGTCGTCGCACGAGCACTACGCCCGGCTCGCCGAGCGCAATCTGCCCACCGTGCTGATGAACGCCGCCATCGACGATCTCGACTTCCCGAGGGTGTCCTGCGACGACGCGGTCGCCGTGGAACAGGGGATGACCCATCTCGCGTCGCTCGGCCATGAGCGGATCGGCCTGATCCTGGGCCCGCCCGACCACGTTCCGTCGCGGCGCAAGCTCGCCGCGGCCCGCCGCTGGATCGGGCAGCGCGGCGGCGAACTCCCGGACACCGCCGTCGAACACGCGCTGTTCACCCTGGAGGGCGGGCAGGCCGCGGCCAGCCGGCTGATCCAGCGCGGCGTCACCGCCGTCATCTGCGCGAGCGACCCGATCGCGCTGGGCGCCATCCGGTCCGCCCGCCGCCGCGGGCTGTCGGTGCCCCAGGACTTCTCGGTCATCGGCTACGACGACTCGATGTTCATGAATTGCATCGATCCGCCGCTCACCACCGTGCGCCAGCCCATCGAAGCCATGGGACGGGCCGCCGTCGACCTGCTCAGCGGTCAGATCAGCGGCACTCCGGTCGACCACGACGAGCTGCTCTTCGAGCCCGAGCTCGTCGTACGCGGCTCCACGGGCCCCGCGCCGCGGGCCGCGCAGCCCCAGCAGCCGGGGGTGGAAGCGACCAGCAGGTAGGGCCGGTCCGGCTCCGGCGGTCGTTGGCAATCTCGTTGGCAACCCTCCCCGACACCACTGACTGGGAAACGGCTTCGTAATCAAGTCGTGTCTTTGCGAGCTTCGCGCGAAATCTTGCGGACATCTATCGGGTTCAGTACCTTGAGCCCACCCGAGACGGCGGCGCACACCCCGCGCCACGCAACCGCGCAGGGTTCGCAGATCTCAGAGCGCGGAGCATCGTCGCGCAGTGGTTCAGGGGAAGGGTTGATCAATGAAGACAAACCGCTACCGGACGCTGGTGGCCATCGTGCTGGTCGCCGGCGTCGGCATGACCGCCGCGGCATGTTCCGACAGCAAGGACACGGCCAAGGACCCCGGTTCAGGTGACAAGGGCGCGAGCGCCAAGCTGGATCCCAGCACCAAGGTCACCATCAGCGTCGACTGCATGCCGCCCACCACCAAGGCGGCCGAGCGCAAGCAGTGGCTCGACGACATAGCCGCGTTCAAGGTGCTCTACCCGAACGTCACGGTGAACGGCAAGGACGGATTCCCATGCGAGGATCCGGCGAAGTTCACGGCCATGATGAAGGGCGGAACGCAAACAGACACCTTCTACACGTACATGACCGACAAGGACCAGGTTCTGGACGCGGGTCAAGCCGCTGACATCACTCCGTACGTCACGCCGGAGACCGTCCCGAACCTCAACGACATCGACCCCAACGTCATGAACGTGCTGAAGGACGGCGGCAAGCTGTACGGCCTGCCCACCTCGAACTACCAGATGGGCCTGATCTACAACCGCAAGATCTTCACCCAGGCCGGTCTCGACCCCAACAAGCCCCCGACCACCTGGGAAGGCGTGCGGGCCGCGGCCAAGACGATCCAGGACAAGCTGGGCAGCCAGGGCATCCACGGCTTCATCGAGAACGCCGGCGGCAACCAGGGCGGTTGGCACTTCACCTCGGAGCTCTACGGGCTCGGCGGCCAGGTGACCTCCGAGGACGGCAAGAAGGCCGCCTTCAACACGGACGAGAGCAAGACCCTCCTGCAGACCCTGCATGACATGCGCTTCACCGACAACAGCCTGCCCGCGACCCCCGGACTCGCGTGGGGCGACGTCCAGAAGGCCATGGGCACCAGCAAGGTCGGTATGTACGTCGGTGCTCCTGACGACATCCCGCTCGTCGTCCAGCAGTACCAGGCCAAGTTCGAGGACCTCGGCATGGCGCCGATCCCGGGCGGCAAGACCTCGCTGTTCGGCGGCGCCGACTACATGTTCAAGAAGTCGTCCACGCCCGACCAGATCAAGGCCGGCATCGCCTGGGTCAACTTCAAGTTCCTGACCTTGGAGAAGGGCCAGTTCAACTACGCCCGCAACAAGACCGACGGCATCCCGGTCGGACTGCCGCAGCCGTTCTTCTTCACCGGCGCGTCGAAGGACAAGGACACCTCCACCAAGACCGCGAGCGCGACCGTACCGGTCGAGAACTTCGCCACCTACGTGGCCGCCCAGGTCCCGGTGAAGCCCGAGCCGCCGAACGCCCAGAAGATCTACACGGTCCTGGACAACGCGATGTCGGGTGCGCTGACCAACAAGAACGCCGACATCGGCAAGCTCCTCACCACCGCTGAGACGCAGGTCAACACGTTGCTGGCCGCCAGCCAGTAGAGGGGGCGCGCGGGCCGGCCCACCGGCCGGCCCCGCGCTGCGGCGATCTTCCGCTGAACCCCCAGTCGAGGAGTTCTCGTGACTCCTCCCCCTCGTGAACGAGGGGGCTTCTCACTCGGTTCGAAAGAACCTCATGACGGCCAAGCCCTGACCGCTGCCCGAAGGGCAGAAGAAAAGGCTAGCACCGAGGAGTTCTCATGGCGGCGACCACCGTCTCCCACAACAAGGCCAAACGCGGTTCCGGGCAGTCGTCGCCGAGGGGTTCCCGGCGCCGTCCGGGACTTCCGGACGAGAACGCCCGCGCGGGGTTCGGCCGGAGACTGCGCCGCGATCTGCAGGCGCATGCATTCATGATCGGCGCGGTGCTCTGCTTCGGATTCTTCTCCTGGTATCCGATGGTCCGCGAAGTCATCATGAGCTTCCAGAAGACCAAGCGCGGCGAGACCACCTGGGTGGGCTGGAAGAACCTCGAAACGGTCTGGAACGACCCGGGGTTCTGGCCGGCCTGGCGCAACACGATGCAGTTCACGCTGTACGCGCTGGTGATCGGATTCGCGGTGCCGTTCGTCATCGCCATCGTTCTCAACGAATTCCGGCACGCCCAGGCGTATCTGCGCATCCTGGTGTATCTGCCGGTGATGCTGCCGCCGGTCGCCGGGGTGCTGCTCTTCAAGTACTTCTACAACCCGGAATACGGCCTCTTCAATCACATCCTGCATTTCCTGCACCTGCCGGAACAGGCCTGGCTGGACTCGTCGAGCACCGCGATGATCTCCGTGGTGATCGCGGCCACCTGGATGAGCGCCGGCGGCGCCACCCTCATCTACCTGGCGGCACTGCAGAACGTGCCGGGTGAGCTGTACGAGGCCGCCGACCTGGACGGTGCCGGGCTGCTGAGCAAGATCTGGCACATCACCATCCCGCAGACCAGGCCGGTCCTGTCGCTGATGCTGCTGCTCCAGATCGTGGCGACGATGCAGGAATTCACCAACGTCTATCTGCTCACCGGCGGCGCCGGCCCGGAGAACTCCACCGGGACCGTGGTCTACATGGTGTACCAGTACGCGTTCCGCTACGACAGCTTCGGCAGCGCCTCGGCGCTCGGACTCATCATGCTGGTGGTACTCGGCGGATTCTCCGGCCTGTACGCGCGGCTCAGCCGCAACAGCGACTAGGACGGGGAGAAGGACATGGCAGCGAACCAACCGCAGCAGCGCACCCTGATATCCGCGGCCGCGCTGAACAGGCCCCGCGGGAAACTCATCTACTGGACCGTTCTCTCGCTGACCGTCGTGGTCTTCACCCTGGTCTTCCTGGGGCCGCTCTACTGGATGGTCTCCGGCGGCTTCAAATCCGCGCAGGAAGTGCTCCAGAATCCGCCGACCCTCTTCCCCAAGGACCCGAAGCCGGGCACCTACAAGACGGCGTGGAGCCAGCTGAAGATCGCCCGGCTGCTGTTCAACACGATGTACTACGCCTTCGGCGCGCTCGCCTTCCAGCTGGTCTTCGACGTGGCCGCGGCCTACGCGATCTCCAAGCTGCGGCCGGTGCTGGGGAATCTGATCCTCGGCATGATGCTGGCCACGCTGATGATCCCGGCCGCCGTGCTGATCGTGCCGCAGTACCTGACCGTGCTCGACCTGCCGCTGCTGCACATCAATCTGATCGGCACCCCCTGGGCGATCTGGCTGCCCACCGTGGCCAACGGGTTCAACATCTTCCTGCTGAAGCGGTTCTTCGACTCGATCCCCGAGGACCTGATGTCCGCGGCGGCGATCGACGGGGCGAGTCCGCTGCGGACCCTGTGGTCGATCGTGCTGCCGATGTCCAGACCGATCCTCGGCGTGGTGTCCATCTTCGCGGTGGTCAACGTGTGGAAGGACTTCCTCTGGCCGATGCTGGTGCAGCCCGACACGGACAAGCAGCCGATCAACATCGGGATCAACTCCCTGTCGCAGGGCGTGCCGCAGAACGTCCTCATCGCCGCGCTGGCCATCTCGGCCCTGCCGACGATCGCCATCTTCCTGCTCTTCCAGCGCAACATCATGTCCGGTCTGACCGCGGGCAGCCTCAAGGGCTGACCAGCGCTTCGCCAGGACTGAACCCCTCAGAACTCCGCCGCCGGTCCCCTGCCCCATCCCCGCTGAATGGCCGGCGGCGGGGTCCCTCCTGCCCGAAAGGACGTCTCCGTGGCAGACACCCGCCCGCCCGTCTCCGACCCCCACCCCGCTGCGGGCGACTGGTGGCGCAACGCGGTCATTTACCAGGTGTACCCGCGTAGTTTCGCCGACGGCAACGGCGACGGGATCGGAGACCTCGCCGGTGTCCGGGCCAAGCTGCCGTACCTCGGCGAGCTGGGCGTGGACGCCCTCTGGTTCAACCCCTGGTACCCCTCCCCCATGTTCGACGGCGGCTACGACGTCGCCGACTACCGGGACATCGACCCGGTGTTCGGCACCCTGGCCGAGGCCGAGAAGCTGATCTCCGAGGCACTGGACCTGGGGATCCGCAGCATCATCGACATCGTCCCCAACCATGTCTCGTCCGCCCACCCGTGGTTCCGCGAGGCGCTGGCGGCCGGTCCCGGCAGTCCGGCCAGGGAACGCTTCTGGTTCCGGCCCGGGCGCGGCGAGCACGGCGAACTGCCGCCCAACAACTGGCCGTCCCAGTTCGGCGGGGTGCCCTGGACGCGGACCGTGAACGACGACGGAACGCCCGGCGACTGGTACCTGCACCTGTTCGACAGCCAGCAGCCGGACCTGAACTGGGAGCACCCGGACGTGCGGCGCGAGCACGAGGACGTGCTGCGCTTCTGGTTCGACCGGGGCGCGGCGGGAGTGCGCATCGACTCCGCGAGCCTGCCCGTGAAGGACCCGGCCCTGCCGGACCTGACCGAGGACCGGGACGGCCCGCACCCCTACGACGACCGCGACGAGCTGCACGACATCTACCGCTCCTGGCGCCGGATCGCTGACTCCTATCCCGGCAGCCGCGCGCTGATCGGTGAGGTGTGGATGCCCGACGCGGAGCGGTTCGCGCGGTATCTGCGGCACGACGAGATGCACACCGCCTTCAACTTCGACTTCATGTCGTGCCCCTGGGACGCGGCGCTGCTCCGCGCGTCCATCGACACGACGCTCGCCGCGCACGAGCCGGTGGGCGCGCCCGTCACCTGGGTGCTGTCCAACCACGACGTGACCCGCACGGTGACCCGTTACGGCCGTTCCGACACCGGCTTCGACTTCGCGACCAAGGCCCACGGCACCCCGACCGACCTGGTGCTCGGTACCCGCAGGGCGCGCGCCGCCGCGCTGCTGACGCTGGCGCTGCCCGGCTCGGTCTACCTCTACCAGGGCGAGGAACTGGGGCTTCCCGAGGTCGAGGACATCCCGGCCGAGCGGCTGCAGGACCCGATGTACCTGCGCTCCGGCGGCACCGTGCCGGGGCGGGACGGCTGCCGCGTCCCGATGCCGTGGTCGGGGAAGGAGCCGCCGTTCGGCTTCAGCCCCGACGGCGCGGCGCGGCCGCCGTGGCTGCCGCAGCCCGCCGACTGGGCGGACCGGACGGCCGGGGCGCAGACCGGTGACGCCGCCTCGATGCTGGAGCTCTACCGCTTCGCGCTGCGGCTCCGGGCGACCGAGCCCGGTCTGGGGGACGGGCCGATCCGCTGGCTGGAGAGTGCACCCGGGGTGCTGGCGTTCCGCCGGACGGACGCTTTCACCTGTGTCGTCAACCTTTCGGACCAGGCCGTCGCGCTACCGCCGGACACCGCCGTGCTGCTGGCCAGCGGCCCGCTCACCGGCGATCTGCTGCCGTCGGACACGGCCGTCTGGCTGCGGACCCGGGACGGATCCGGCGCCTGACGGGACCCGGCGGGCCCCTGCGGGACACGGGTGCGGGACGTGTCGGGCCGACGCGATGTGCTGGCGGACACGCCGTCCGGCCAGGACATCGCGTCGGTGTGACGATTACAGTGGAGGGGTGCCTCAACTTCGCCTCGCCTTGAATCAGATCGACTCCTGCGTCGGTGACATCGCCGGGAACGCCGAGTCGATCGTGCACTGGACCCGGCATGCGGCAGAGCGTGGAGCCCACCTGGTGGCGTTCCCCGAAATGGTGCTGACCGGATACCCCGTGGAGGACCTCGCGCTGCGGTCGTCCTTCGTCGAGGCCAGCCGGTCCGCGCTGGCCGGGCTCGCCGGCCGGCTGGCCGCCGAGGGCTTCGGGGAACTGCCCGTGATCGTCGGCTATCTGGACCGCAGCGAGAAGGCCCAGCCGCGCTACGGGCAGCCCGCCGGGGCTCCGCGCAACGCGGCGGCGGTGCTGTACCGCGGCGGGATCGCGCTGCGCTTCGCCAAGCACCACCTTCCCAACTACGGCGTCTTCGACGAGTTCCGCTACTTCGTCCCCGGTGACACCCTCCCGGTGATCCGGGTGCACGGTGTGGACGTCGCGCTCGCCATCTGCGAGGACCTGTGGCAGGACGGCGGCCGGGTGCCCGCCACCCGCGCCGCAGGCGCCGGGCTGCTGGTGTCGGTCAACGCCTCGCCGTACGAGCGGGACAAGGACGACACCCGTCTTGAGCTGGTGCGCAAGCGCGCCCAGGAGGCCGGCTGCACCCTCGCCTATCTGGCGATGACCGGCGGCCAGGACGAGCTGGTCTTCGACGGGGACTCGATCGTCGTCTCGGCGACCGGCGAAGTGATCACCCGTGCCCCGCAGTTCGAGGAGGGCTGCGTGCTGGTCGACCTGGAGCTGCCCGCCGCGGGCGCGGTGCCGTCCGGTGTCCTGGACGACGGCCTGGAGATCGAGCACGTCACCCTCTCCACCGAGCCGGTCGCGCGCTACGAGCCGGAGGTGGCCGGCGGCTACGCCGAACGGCTGACCGACGACGAGGAGGTCTACACGGCCCTCGTCACGGGCCTGCGCGCGTACGTCACGAAGAACGGCTTCCGGTCGGTGCTGATCGGGCTGTCCGGCGGTATCGACTCCGCGCTGGTGGCCGCCATCGCCTGCGACGCGATCGGGCCCGCCAACGTCTACGGCGTCGCGATGCCGTCCCGGTACTCGTCGGAGCACTCGATCGGTGACGCCGAGGAACTGGCCCGCCGCACCGGGCTGAACCTCAGGACCGTCCCCATCGCGCCGATGTTCGACGCGTACATGGCGGCGCTGGGGCTCACCGGCCTCGCCGAGGAGAACCTGCAGTCCCGGCTGCGCGGCACCACGTTGATGGCCATCTCCAACCAGGAGGGCCACATCGTGCTCGCGCCGGGCAACAAGAGCGAGCTGGCCGTCGGCTACTCGACCCTCTACGGCGACTCGGTCGGCGCGTACGGGCCCATCAAGGACGTCTACAAGACGACGGTCTTCCAGCTCGCCCGCTGGCGGAACGCGTCGGCCGCGGCGAAGGGCGGGACCCCGCCGATCCCCGAGAACTCGATCAGCAAGCCGCCCAGCGCCGAACTGCGCCCGGGCCAGGTCGACACCGATTCACTGCCCGACTACGACGTGCTCGACCGGGTGCTGGAGCTCTACGTCGACCGGGACCAGGGCCGGGACGCGATCATCGCCGCGGGCTTCGACCCGGAGCTGGTGACCCGGATCCTGAAGTTGACCGATACGGCCGAGTACAAGCGCCGCCAGTACCCGCCGGGCACCAAGATCTCGGCCAAGGGCTTCGGCAAGGACCGGCGGCTGCCGATCACTTCGCGGTGGCGCGAGACCGGCCGCGCGGAGAACTGACCTTCCCCGGCTCAGATCTGCAGACGGGCGGCGACCGGCAGGTGGTCGCTGCCCGTCTTCTTCAACGTCCAGGACCGCATCGGCTCGATGCCCTTGACCATGATCTGGTCGATCCTGGCCATCGGGAAGTCGGCGGGCCAGCTGAAGCCGAAGCCGTTGCCCGCCGCGCCCTGCGTGGAGCGCATCTGTGAGGTGACGGACGCCAGCGAGCGGTCGTTCATGGTGCCGTTGAGGTCACCGAGCAGCACGACCTTGGTCAGCGGCTCCTGCACGATGGACTGCCCGAGCGCGTCGGCCGCGCTGTCGCGCTGCCCGGCGGTGAAGCCCGCGTTGAACTTCACGCGCACCGACGGCATGTGCGCGACGTAGACGGCGATCTGGCCCTGCGGGGTGGAGACCGCGGCCCGCATCGCCCGCGTCCAGCCGAGCCTGATGTCGACCGCGCGCACGCCCTGGATCGGGTACTTGCTCCACAGCCCGACGGTGCCCTGCACCGAGTGGTAGGGGTAGGCGCCGGCCAGCGCCGCCCGGTACGTGGAGACCTGACCGGCCGCCAGCTCCTCCAGCGCGACGAGGTCGGCGCCCGCGGCGATGACGTCCTTCGCGGTGCCGGTCGGGTCGGGGTTGTCGGCGTTCACGTTGTGCGTGAGCACCGTCAGGTTGCCGCCGGACTCCTCGTTGTCGGTGAGCAGTCCGCCGAAGAGGTTGAACCACACCAGGACCGGCAGCAGTACGGCGATCAGCGCCGTCGCCGAGCGGCGCACCAGTGCCACCACCACCAGCACCGGAAGGGCCAGGCCCAGCCAGGGCAGGAACGTCTCCAACAGGCTGCCGAGGTTGCCGATCCGGTTCGGCACGTCGGAGTGGAAGGACAACAGCAGTGCCAGGATCAGCGCGAGAGCGGCGGTGATGATGCCTCTGCGCCACATACCGTCGCGCTGCCAGCCGAAGCGCCGTCGCGCTCCTGAGGCCGAACGGTTCGGCTCGGGGCCGTCCGTGGTCGCGTCGGTCATGTGCGCCTGGGTCATATGGGGGGTCCTCACTGCCTTGCCGATTGCCATGCCGACCCTAAGCTTGTTATTTATGGTCCGGACTCGAACATCGAGTAGGACACCATCACTCACCTGGGCCTTTACCGGACAGGCGGACGGCCTCCGCATGAGCATGCGTTCTGTCACCGAACCGCACTCATACGAAG
>NZ_JAPVLS010000209.1:0-3717 GCF_027158125.1 Streptomyces sp. H39-C1 | reverse complement strand
GCGGCGGCCGTGGCGTTGCGCGCCGCCGCTATCCCGGGCCGGGCATCCGGCATCCGCCGCAGCGCGAGGCGGACCGCTGCCGCCCGCGTGGTACCGCAGCAGCGGGCCGGAGCCGGCCGCGGGTCGGCGGCCGGGGCGCTGCGTTCCGGCGGAGCGGGCCGGGGCAGCGGCGCGGGGCGCGGTGGCGGTCTGGGGCGTGCCGCCGGGGCGGGAGCCGCGCTGGGCGCGCGTGCCCGTCACCAGGTGGCGGCCGTGCGGCAGGTTCGCCGCGCTGCCGGGGCCGATGCGCAGCGCTCCGGACGTACGGCCACGGCACAGGCCCAGACCGCCGCGCGCCGCCAGTTGGCCGACACGCGCCGTCAGGCGCGTCAGGAGCGCCGCGCAGCCGGGGCGGGCGGGTTGGGTCGCCTCTTGCGCGGTAACGGCGCTGGCGGGCGGTTGAGGAACGCCGGGGCCGCTGGGGCTCAGTCGGCCGGCGGCTCGGGGCGCCGTGGCGGGCGGCACGCCGCAGGCGGCGGCGGGCGGTTGCGGAGCGCCGGTCGTGCAGCTGCTCAGACCCTCGCCCGTGCCCGCCGGACCGGTGCAGGAACCGTAGCGGCGGGAGCCGGCGGGATGTTCGGGCGGCTGCGCAAGCGGCGCGCCGCCGGGCAGGGCTCGCAGCCGCACGGTTTCCGCGCCGGGCGGCGGGCGGCCTACCGCACGGCCCGGGACCAGATCCGCAACCGGTGGCGTGCCACCCGCCGGGCCGGGATCGAGGAACGGGCGCGGACGCTGGCCCGCACCCGCGCACTGCGCCTGTCCGCCGCCCGCCACTGGGCGCGCCGGGCATGGGCGGTCGTGATCGCGACGCCGCTCGGTGCGCTGTCCATGGTCCTGTGGCCGCTGGCCAAGCTGCTGCACGTCCGTCCGCCGCGCTGGGGCCGGGCCGTCAGGCGGCGCCTGAACCAGACCGCACAGCAGGCCCGGGACGCCCGGGACAACGCCGCATACGACAACCACGACCAGGCCGAGGCCGACCAGGCGCAGGACCAGCGCCCCAAACCCCCCAGCGTCAGCCGGGCGCGCTCTGTTGACGCGCCCATTCCCACCACCATCACCCAGGAGGACACCATGACCGAACCGATCAGTGCCGGAGGCGGATTCGATTTCCGCGAGGCGGCGGCCGGGATGCTGGAGCAGGCCCAGCGGGCGGAACCCGGGGGCATGATGCAGGTCCTCGCGCAGATCGAGACCCTGCCCGAGGCGATGGGCGCCATTGCCGAGACGTTCGCTCTCGTGGCTGCGCACTGCTCCCCGGAGAACATGCCCCTGCGCCCCGAGGTGAACGAGGCGCTGGCCGACCTGCACAAGCAGTTGCTGCTGTGCGTCGACGCCGGTGAAGCCGTCGGCGAGGTGTTCCGGACCTATCACGAATCGGACATCGCCCGACACACTGATGGTCGGACGGCCGAGGAACTGTGGGACGTCAGCCGCCAAGAGGACTAACCCCACCAGCACTGGGCGGGCGCGCACACTGCGCGCCCGCCTCCGGCCCCGCCCGAGGAGGAACCCTTGTCCCGCCAGACCGCCGCCGACCACCGCGCCCACCTCGCTTTGGACTGGGCGGCCCGCCACGGTCCGGTCTCCGGGCCGCTGGCCATGGCCTCCACATCCCTGGCCGTAGCCACCACCGGCTCCCTTGCCGGGCTGCCCTCCGGCTGGCCGTTGGTCGTCGGTGCGGTCGGCGCCGCCGCCCACGGGATCGGAGCGGGCCGCCGCAAGCGGTTGAGCCGCCCGAGCCTGGCCACCCGCGCCGCCGGGTGGCTGCTGTCCTCCGGCTGGACATCCGCCGTCATCGCCACCGACCCCAGCACCTGGTCCGGTCGAGACGCATGGACCGCCCTCGCCACTCTCGCCGCGATCACCATCGGGGTAGGCGGAGCCGCGTACGCCTCCGAAGTCCATGAGGAAGCCGCCGACGACGCCCGCCGCGCCCTGGAGGCCGCCATGGCCGAAGCGCACATCAACCGGGCCGACTGGAAAACGATCGACGCATGGATGGCGCTGGTCCGACAGGTCACGCGGGTGGGAGTGGAGTTCGCCGGCTACACCCCCCGCGCCAACGGCTCCGGCTTCGCGCTGGAGATCAGCCTCCCCATCGGCGTCACCTCCGACCGCATCGCCGCGTACGCCCAGGCGCTCGCGGAAGCAGCCCGCCTGCCCACCGGCTGCCTGGTCCGCATCGAGCGAGCCAGCCGCCAGGGCCACGTGATCGCCGACGTCGACACCCGCGACACCAGCTCCCTGACCGTGATGTTCCCCGTACACGACGCCGGACAGCCGCTCACCGTGAACGGACCACTGCCGTTCGTCGTCGACCGCTCCGGCGACCCCATCAGCCTGGCGATGCGCGAGGCCTGCATGCTGGTCATCGGGCCGCCCGGCAGCGCCAAATCGACCCTGCTGGACGGCATCGTCGGCACGCTCGCCCGCTGCCCCGACGTGCTGGTGTGGGGCATGGACCGGGGCAAGGGCTGCGCCGACCTCAAGCACTGGAACGTTCCCTGGCTCCAGGCCACCGGACGCATCCAGCCCAAGGCCGGCCAGACCCGCCCGCCGAAGGACACAGTGCCCGTCGTGGACTGGCTCGCGCCCACGCTGGCCGAGGCAGAGACCATGCTCGACGCCATGCTCGCCATCGGCGACAAGCGGCTCCAGTACGCCGACAACACCAAGCTGCTCACGGTGTCGCCCGCGATGCCAATGATCATTGGCATCCTCGACGAGGGCGCCGAAATGCTCGCCTACCAAGGCAACGACCCGCTACAGAACCGGGTCCGCACCAAAATCGTGACCGTGATCCGGACCCTGCGCGCCATGGGCATCCGGCTGATCCTCACGGCCACGGACGGCAACCTCAGCTCCATCGGCGACAGTGCCATCCGCAAGTACTCGCCTGCACGCATTGCCCTCACAGCGACCGATGCCGAGGGCTCATCGGTGGCAAAGCTCTTCGGACGGGTGAATGGAATCGATATCCGACAGCTCCGGTCCAAGGGTTCGGGAGTCGTCGGATTGGTCACCGGTGACCCCGACACGGAAATCCGACCCACGGCCATGCGCACGTACAAGACCGACGATTGCAACCTTTACCACGAGGTAGCGGTGCGGACGCGGGCTTTCCGTACCACCCTAGAAAGCGCCGCCCTCGAAGTGGCCGGTAGTTCATACGCGGAGCGCTGGAGCGACAGCAATATCCAGCGTCTGTGGAGCATCGCCCAGGGAGAGGAAGCGACTGCCGAGACAAATACGCGCAAGGTTGGCGGGCTCGAAATCAGGCGGACACTCAACCTTCCCTCGCGCCCAGCGGACAACGAATCCGCCACGGAACAACCGACCGGTGAGACGACGCCACAGAAGCCGGATAGCGGTCCCATCACGGACGCCGACCTCAGCAAGTTCCTGACCGCGTTGGGGAGCCTGCCCGAGGCGAAAGAGCCGGCACCCAGGGAGCCGGAAGCGGACACGGGGCCGACCTGGCTCCCAGAGATCGTCGAGGCCATCAAGGCCCGCGGCGTGGAAGGGATGAAGGTCGGGGAGGTCGCACAGATCGTCGGCCTCGACCGCCGCACCGTACGGGCCGCACTGCGGGACTGCCCCGAGCTGATGTACCGCAGCAACGGCCCGCACTCGTGCTACGTGCACCGCGACCACGACGATAACTGAACGTTACTGATC
>NZ_JAPVLS010000208.1:0-3776 GCF_027158125.1 Streptomyces sp. H39-C1 | reverse complement strand
CGTCCCGAGAAGTCCCGCTGGAACGCGGCATGGGAGCTCCTGGCCCGGGCGGTGGAGACCGGGGCCCCGGACCTGGTGGTCGACCCCGCGACCACCCTCGCGTCGCTGCGCCGCGCGGACTGGGACGTTCCGGCGTCGATCGAGGGGCTCGCCGGAGCGGTGACCATGTCCCGGCGGGCGGACCAGGCGGCGGCCCGGGCCTCGGTCACCACGAAGGCAGGCCGATGATCCCGGACACAGCGGGGACCCTGGACCTCGACAAGCTCTTCACGGCCCGGCTGCACGCCGCCCGGGCCCGGCCGTACCTGGCGACCGCCCTGTTCGCCCTGCACCCCGTCGAGTCGCAACGGGTACCGACCATGGCCGTCGACCGGCACTGGCGGTGCTACGTCTCGCCGGGATTCGTGGACCGGACGCCGGTGGAGGAGCTGGCAGGGGTATGGGTGCACGAGGTCTCGCACCTCCTGCGCGACCACCACGGGCGCAGCGACCGGGTCGCGCGGGAACAGGGACTCACCGGCCCGGGGGAACGGCTGCGGATGAACATCGCCGCGGACTGCGAGATCAACGACGACGCGTTCGGTGACGGACTGGTCCGGCCCGAAGGTGCTGTCGAACCGGTCTCCTTGGGGCTGCCGGAAGGCAAGCTCATGGAGGACTATCTGCCCCGGTTCAGCCTCGGGCCGCTCACCCTGGCCGCGGCCTGGCTGGACTGCGGCAGTGGCGCCGACGGGCTGGACCGGGAGTGGGACCTGGGACCGGACGGCGCGCACGGACTCAGCGAGCAGGAGCGGGACGCGGTCCGGTTCCGGGTGGCGGAGGGCATCAACGGCCGTCCGGGGAACGCCCCGAAGGGGTGGAAACGGTGGGCGGAGGAGGTGTTCCACCCGCCGCAGCCGTGGCGGGAGTTGCTGGGCGCGGCGGTCCGCTCGGCCGCCTCCAGTTCCGGCGCGGGCGAGGACTACAGCTACGGCCGGCCGTCGCGGCGCTCGGCCGGGGTGCCCGGCACCGTGCTGCCGAGCCTCCGGTGCAGACCGCCCCGGGTCTCCGTGGTCATCGACACGTCCGGTTCGGTCAGTGACGCCGAGCTGGGCAGCGCGCTCCTCGAGGTCGCCGCCATCTCCCGTGCCGTGGGCGGCCGTCGTGACCTGATCACCGTGGTGCCGTGCGACGCGGCGGCCCGCATCGTGCACCCGCTCTGCCAGGGCGAGGGAATCCCGCTGATGGGCGGCGGGGGGACGGATCTGCGCTCGGGCTTCGCCAAGGCGCTCCGGGCGCAGTCCCGGCCGGACGTCATCGTGGTCCTGACCGACGGGCAGACACCCTGGCCGAGCTCACGGCCGCCGTGCCGGACGGTAGTGGGTCTGTTCCCCCGGCAGCGTTCAGCCCGGTCCTGGGCCCGGCAGGACGATCCCGACTATGTACCGGGCTCTCCGCCCGACTGGGCACGCGTGGTGAACATCGGGTCCGCGTGACGTCCCGGTGAGCCCCGCCGCGCTCAGCTTCTGCCCGCCGCCTCCGCGCAGGCGGCGTGACCCCAGCCGCCCGCCACCTTGGCGATCAACTCGCCCTTGGCGTAGGAGCCGGAGCAGTGGCACCGTCCGGGGTACCTCGCCTCGATCGTGCCGGACGAGGCCTTGCCGGTCCGCGGCTTCGACGCGGCGGCCTTGCGACCGGAGCGAGCGCCGTCCGGGGCCTGGGTCACGGCATCCGGCACGGGGAGTTCGGCGCCGGTTCCGCTGCTCGGCTGCTGGCTGATCGCGGCGTCGCTGGCGGCTTTGTCGGCGATCGCGTTGAGCGGATCACCGTTCACCTGGTGCGCGGGAACGTACACGAATTCGACGTCGCGGCCGGCCAGCAGGGCGTCGATGCGCTGAATGATCTCCCGGTTCGCCACCGGCTTCCCGGCGGCCGTCTTCCAGCCGTTCTTCTTCCAGGCGACCAGCCACTTGGTTGCGGCGTCACGGGTATAGGTGGAGTCCAGCCGGACCTCCAGGGGCACGGCCGGATCCGTCGCGGTCAGCAGCTGCTCCAGTGCCGTCAGCTCACCGACGTTGTTCGTCGAGTGTCCCAGCGGCCCCGCCTGCCAGCGCTGCGGCCGTCCCTGGGCGTCCGCGACCACGAAGGCCCACGCCGCCGGGCCCGGGTTCCCCTTGGCGGCTCCGTCACATGCTCCAATAACGCGTTCCATCCCCTGATGATGTCAGGTGTTCCGCCACCCGCTGAGCACGGCGCATACGGCCGGCCGGCCGGGGCCCTCCCCGCCAGGGCCCCGCCGACCCGGCCCGTCCCGGAGGGACGACACGGCGTTCCGGATCCTCCCGCCCGTAGCCGGCTACTCGGTGCGCAGCGCCGTCGCGGTGCGGGTCCCGGCCGCCCATCCGGCGGGGAGAAGTGCGCCCGCGGTCGCGATGACCAGTCCGCCCAGGAGGAGCGGGACCAGCACGGGAAGGTGGTAGACCGCGAGGTCCTGCGCCGGGAACCTCGTACCGGCGGCGTCACCCATCACCGGCAGCACGTAGTCGTGCAGCGCGATGCCGATCGGGACCCCGGCCACACCGGCGACGAGTCCGATCCCGGCGACCGAGGTGATGACCATCGTGATCGTCTGCCTCGGCGACATGCCGAGCGCCTTGAACACCCCGAAGTCATGGACGCGTTCGCGGGTGTCGAGGACGACCGTGTTCAGTACGCCCAAGCCCGCCACCGCGACCAGCATCAGGGTGAGCATCGCGGCCAGCGTGTCCATGGCGATCACCGTGCTGCTCGTCTGTGTGGAGTTGCGTACGGCGGTGATGCCCAGCGGCTTCAGGGCGGTGTTGAGCGATCGCAGATAGCCCTGCGGGTCGGTACCCGGCGCGAGGTCGATGTGGAACTCGACCGACTCCGGGGCGACGACGGCGCCGAGTCCGGCCAGGGACGCGTTGTCGGTCAGGATGCTCATCCCTTCGTCCCGCAGGTCGAGGGCCTCGCCGACGATCCGTACCGGGGCGTTGCGGCCCTTGTCGGTCAGGGTGATGGTGTCCCCGACGTGGGTCCCGGTGGCGTTGAGGAAGCCGGACGGGACGACCGCCTGGCCGCGGCCGTCGAACCAGGATCCGGAGATCATCCGGTACGAGCCCCAGGACGAGGCGCCCTGGTACGAGATCACGGTCGTCCGGCCGGCGAGCCCCGCGACGCCGACCTTGGTCTCACCGGTGCTGAAATATCGCCGGGTCCCCGATTGCGCGCCGATCTTCGCGGCGATCGCGGCGGGATCGGCCAGGGCCGGAGGCCCGTTCCCGGCCCTGTTCGGTCCCGCGTCCCCTCCGGCGTCGTCGGGGGGCGCACCCATGGTCCGGACGAGGACGTCGCCGGCCGTTCGCTGGTTGAGGCCGCTCTCGATGCCGTTGAGCGACAGGGCGAGCCCGACGCCGAAAGTGACTCCGACCGTTCCGAAGATCACGGCCGCGGCCATCGTGCCCGACCGCCCGGGACGGGCGAAGGGGTTGGCCAGGCCCAGGCTCACCGGACGCGGCAGCGGCAGCCGGCCGAGCAGCTGCCGGACCACCCGCCCGCGCCCGGCCCGCGGGGCCCGGCCGACGGCGATCGCCTCGACCGTACGCAGCCGCCCGGCACGCTGGGCGGGGGCCAGCGCGGTGGCGACGACCGCGGCGAGGGCGACGGCGGGCACGGCGATGTCGATCCACGGGGCGACCGTCATGGTCCCGGTGCCGTAGGCGCTGCCCTCGATGCTCATGACCGGGATCGCCAGCAGATTGCCGAGGACGACGCCC
>NZ_JAPVLS010000207.1:0-3821 GCF_027158125.1 Streptomyces sp. H39-C1 | reverse complement strand
GGGCCACCTCATGATCATCTGGCTTAGACACCACAATGATCACGAAGCCCGTGCCTGCTCTGCTATGCGCCCCAACCGGTCACAACCCGACCAGCCGCACGACCCCGGAACTTGCAACCGCCCTGCCATGGCCTCGGGCACGCGCAGGACCTGTCTGAGGTGGTCGGCGCGCTGAGCTCCTGAATTCGGGGGGCCAAGGTGCGCGAGCTCGTCACGCAGGGGGCCTTCCTGAGGACGTGGGAGCTGGCCCAGGCCCACAACCGCGGTGAGGCGTGCCGGCCTGGCGGCAGATGATGCGTGAGTCCGCCGCGCACAGGCAGGGCGCCGATTGGCAGGCTCTCATCGAAGCCGCCTTCGAACAGCCGCGGCTGCGGGTCCTGTCGCCAAGAAGGCGATGTTCTGGCTGACGTTCAGCCGCCGGTCTTTACAGCTCGGGTCCTTCCGCCCACCACAAGTGTTCTTCGGGTGACTCGCTGCCCTCATCCAAGGACGCTGCCTCGTAAGGCGCGGAGTTGATTTGGTGGGTAGGAGTGACGACGAGTTCGGGGACGGCGGCGGAGTAGGTAGTGGTGGTCGCGCAGGACCGGCACAGGTCGGCCAAGCGCCAGACGCTACCCGCCTGGTTGCGAGTGAGGATGAGCAGGATCGGTCCGTCACAGCCTCGTTGCCGGGGGTGCCAGGGGCAGTTTTGGGCGCCGCATTGGCAGGTCCTTAGGTAGGGGGCTAGCGGGCTGTTGCGGGCGTGCTGGGCCAGATGGGCCAGCACGGCGGTGTGCGCACCTGCCCCGGCTGGGAGGGAGCTGGTCCCACATTGCGGGCAGGTCAGCACCAGGCCGTGATGGGTGGTGCGGAGCTGCACCGTCCAGCACCGGGCCGGCTGCCGGGTGGTGGCAGGCCCCATCGGGCGTCACCCTCCTTGCTACCGGTCCTGGGCATGGACCGGGCCATTTTTGGTGGCCCGGATGGGCCGCGGCGGCACACGGTAGTGCAGACCCCTGCCCTCTCGGTGCGCGGTCGAAAGGGAGAAATAGGGCAGAGATCTGCACTGACAGGGCAGGGGTCTGCACCTTCGGATGGACGGGTGACGATCTCCCCGCCCGACCCCAACCTCGGAGCTCTCCGCCTGGAGCTGTCTCGGCTGCGGGCCGCACGCGGATGGACCTACGACGAGTTGGCCGCCCGCACCGGCCTGGCCCGACGCACCCTCATCGAAATCGAGCAGGGTCGCACCATTGGCAGTCTCAAGACCTGGCACGCCCTCGCTCATGCCCTGGGCGCCCCACTCGACCAGCTTTTGGGAACCCTCTGCCTGGGTCACGAAGCGCCCGCCCCACCAACCGTCTGATGCCCCTCGGCGAAAGCAGAGACCCCGCCCTTGGGTCCAGCCACCACCACCCGAACCGGTACTAGACAACGAACGTCTGAACCATTGAACGAACTCGCGTACGGGGAATGCCGCCTCCTGGGGGACAGCCACGGCTTCGGTGCCCCAGTGACGGCGTGTCGCCTGCGACATTCACCGCATGCGCGCCATCAACAACCCCGCCGCTGACGACTTCGCCTGGGAAGGCATCCCGAAGAACCGCCGCCCCCCGCGAGCCCTGCGCGTCAGTCCCGACAGCCCCACTAGGCTCCTGCGTTCCGGCCAGAGCGGTAGCTGCACCGATTGCGGTAACCGCGTCGAGTGGTACTACCGCGACGACGACCGCGCCGTCCCGCTGCACCCCGGCGAACTGCCGACCCGCTTGGTACCGGAGGACCTGCGTTGGCACGTTCAGTCTGGGGTGGCCCGCCCGACGCAGGATGGTTCGCCCTGGTGCCGGGTGCACCACCGCGCGCTCTGCCCCGCGACCCTCGACCCGGGCGTCTCGGGTGTGCAGGAGGTGCGGAGGGGCCTTGCTCTGAACACCCGCCGCCTCCTGGACACCGGCCGATTCACCCCTCGCCACGAATCGTCCGCCACCGACGCGACTCAGGCATCTTCCCATCGCCCCGCAGTTCAACTCCTCCACCTTCTATACATCGCCCCCGCTCCCATCGAGCAGATCACATGCGTGGCCCAGACCCGCGCACGTCACCGCTGCCCCCACCCCCTGCTTGCACCACTGACCACGCCGGGTACCTGGAACCTCATCCCCACACCCGCGACTTCCGGCCATCTGATCGCCCCGAGCACCCCCACAGTGATGGCCGCCTACGACCTCAACCTGCTGCCCTACGCGGAACAACTGCGCTGGCGCACCCAGCGCTGTCCTGCACACGCCGCGACTCCCTTCGCCGCAGACATTGTCCTGACCGGTTGGGAGCCCTTCGATACCTTCCTGCACCACCGGCACATCCAACCCCACCTCCCTGACGCATTTCTGCACCCCTGACAGGCCCGAGGCAGCCGTGACCTGCCGGAACCTGCGACACAGCATCCGCCGCCAACGTGACAGTGCGCAGCCGGACGCCGCGCCGCCCGCAAGCCGGCGCCGACACCGCCGTCGGCGCTGCGCCGTCAGGATGCCTACCGGCGGACCCCTGCCACCGACACAAGACCACGAGCCCAACCACCACCTTCCAGCCCTCACAGGAGCATGCCGTGCTGAGCCCCACCGACGAACAGACCACAGCCGCCGACCTGTTCCACGCCGGTGACCACCTTGCTCTGCAGGCGGGCGCCGGCACCGGTAAGACCAGTACTCTTTTGCTCCTCGCCTCCGGCACCCAACGCCGCGGCCGCTACATCGCCTTCAACAAAGCCATCGCCCTTGACGCCGCCACCCGCTTCCCCCGCACGGTGATCTGCAAGACCGCACATGCCCTGGCCTATGCCGCCATCGGCCACCGCTACGCCCAGCGCCTGAACGCCCCCCGTCAGGCGGGCTGGCGGACCGGGGCAGCTCTGGGCCTGACCCAGAGCGTGCGGATCGGCGAACGGGAGATCACGGCCAGGGCGCTGTCCCACACAGTGCTCCACGCCGTGTCTCGGTACTGCCACTCCGCCGACCGAACCCTGGCCGCCCATCACATCCCACCCCTGCGCGGCCTGGAGGACAAGGATCTGCACCTGCAGCTCACCGAGCTTGTCCTGCCCTTCGCCCGCAAAGCCTGGGCCGACCTGCAGCACCCCGAGGAAGGCGTGGTGCGCTTCGACCATGATCACTATCTGAAGCTGTGGGCACTGTCTGACCCGACCATCGACGCCGACTACCTACTCCTCGACGAAGCTCAGGACACTAACCCCGTCCTAGAACAGGTCTTCTGCGCCCAGCGCGGCCATGCCCAGCTCGTCGTGGTCGGCGACTCGGCCCAGGCCATCTACGGCTGGCGTGGTGCCCGCGACATCATGACCGGCTTCAACGGAACCACCCTGACCTTGTCGCGGTCCTTCCGCTTCGGCCCCCTCCTGGCCGACGAGGCCAACCGATGGCTGGCAATCGCCCACGCCCCGATCCGTCTGACAGGAACCGAGGCGATCCTCACCGAGCTCGGCGAGGTCCATGACCCCGATGCAGTGCTTTGCCGCACCAACATCGGCGCCATGACCGAGGTCATGACGCACCTCGCTGCAGGCCGAACCGTGGCCCTTGCGGGCGGAGGCCAGAGCCTGCGCGCCCTGGCCTCCGCCGCCCAGGATCTCAAGGACGGCCGCCGGACCTCGCACTCGGAACTCGTGCTCTTTTCCACCTGGGGCGAACTGCAGGAATACGTGTCGGGGTACACGTGAACGTCCCCAGCCTCGTACGGATGAAAAGGGACAGTTGCTGATGCGGTGAGACATGCTGCTCGGCACTCTGATGCTTGGTCGATTCGGGCGGCGGAGGGGGCTGGCAGTG
>NZ_JAPVLS010000206.1:0-3826 GCF_027158125.1 Streptomyces sp. H39-C1 | reverse complement strand
CTTGTCACTCCACTTCGACGCCACCATTTCGGGTGACGCCGGGAGTCAGCTACCGGGGACCCTGGCGTCTCCCCGGACCGGACTTTCACCGGCTGGCTATCCTGAGCTTGACGTCCGGTTACATCACTCTCATCCCTTCTGAGCTGCGATGACGCCCGGACTGCTGGACGTACACTTGTTCCTTAACGTCGGGCTTGATCGCGTTCGATCAGTGTCTCAGGGCGTTTGACGGTTTTGCCCACGTCATGACGGGTGGCGGGGTGCCGGTTCTTCGAGCCGGGTGGTCTGCCGGGTCCCGGCCTGGACGGTTTGGGAACACGGGCCGGGCAGGGCAGGTGGGGTCGGATGTTCCGGAACCCGCGCCGGACGCGGGTCGGGGTCAGGGCGCCTGCGCGGTCTGGTTTCTCCCACGGCTTGTGCTGGTCGGCGACCAGGGTCGCGGCGAGGCGGAGTTGGGTGTGGGCGACGATGACGAGCCAGGTCCAGCGGTCTGCCGCCTGCGGGTCCCGGAGCCGTGGGCGGGTCCAGCCTAGGGTCTGCTTGAACAGGCGAAACGTGTGCTCCAGGTCGAATCTGCGCAGGTAGGAGCTCCTGACCTGGTCGACGTCGGCTGCTGCGGCACCGGTCGCCGAAGACCACAGCCAGACCGGTGGTGCGTCGCGGTCGCCGGGCAGGTGGTCGACCTTCGGTCGGATCAGGGTGCCCTCGACCAGGGGGAGTTCGTCGTCGCTGTCGATCCACGCGGAGCGATGGGTCAACCGGGGGTGGACTCGGTCCCAGGCACGGGCTTCGGCTTTTCCGTAGCGGCTGGTGTCATCCGTGACCACCGCCGGCTCGGGCCAGGTCTCAGGCCTAGCGAGGCGAAACTCCGGGCCGTGCTTCGGCGGCCGGCCAATGGGCTGGTAGGTGCGCGACAGTGGCGGTATGGGCAACCTGAGGACGCGGTCGGAGCGCAGGCGTCCGACCGGCTCGACGGGAAGGTCCCGCAACAGCCACGCGAGACGCATCACGTCGTAGCCGGCATCCATCACGATCAGCATGTCACGGTCCCCGGCCTGCCACTGGCCCACGCGGATCAGGTCCTCGGCCACAGCGCGGAGCTGGTCGGCGGTTACCGCGATGGCATCGTCCTCGGGCCCGAGCCGGACCGCGTCCAGTACCGCCGTCCACGACGACCTGCCCGGGCTCAGCGCGGCGACGATCGAGTAGGTCCAGCCCGGGATGATCTGGGCTGCGGCCCGGGAGCGGCCATGGACGTGGCAGAAGAGCCGTTCCGGCGAGCACGCGGCATCCGAGCGCAGCCACGGGGAGACGTCGACCGCTAGCACGATCCGCCCGCCGATCCGGGGCAGTGGTAGGCCGGCCAACAACTCGCGCAACCGGTCGGCGTCGAGGCGGCCATGGTTGAGAGCGGCGTAGAGGGAGCCGTAGCCGCGCCGGTGCTCGGCGGTCAGCGACAGCTCCACCGGAGCCGTCACCGGGCCGTCCGCGCACAGCAGCGCGTCGGTCAGCTCGAAGAACGCGTCCGCCCGTGCGGACAGGCAGCCGTAGAAGTCCGTCCGGAAGCGCGAGAGCTTCGCGAACGCGTCCTGTTCGCCGATGCTTTGCAGCACACTCATCACCGCGGCCTTTTGCGTGAACAGACTGATCCCGTTGCTGGTCTCAGGATCACGAGAAGGCGTGCCCCGCGTCCGGCGATCAACCGGACGAGTGACCTGGGTGGGGCCTTCAACGAGGCCGGGGCAGCGGTGGTGGATCGGCACGGGGAACCTGAGCGCCTGGGCGTGTCGTTGGCCAAGACGGAGAGGAACACAGGTGAAGACACGTCAAAAGGACCGCGATGCTCCCGAACCGCAGGCACCGTGGGACGAGGTCAGGCCGGGGCTGTGGATGGGCGGACACGTCTGGGTCAGCCCCCAGGGCCAGACGCAGGCCGCCGTCGTCGACGTCGAATTTGACCTGGTCGTCAGCCTGTACAGCAGAGAGGGGCACGGACCGCATCCCAGCGTCGAGCACCTGGTCAACGAGATTCCAGACAGCCCGCTCACGGCCGTGCAGTTGTACGCGGTCCAGCAGTTGGCCACTACTGTCGCAGGCGCAGTACGAGGCAATCGCACCGTCCTTGTGCGCTGCCATTCCGGCTACAACCGCTCCGGCCTGGTCGTTGCACAGGCCCTGATCGAACTCGGCGAAGACGCCGCCGCAGCAATCGACCTCATTCGACGAAACCGATCACCCTGGGCCCTCAACAACCGGACCTTCGAGCAGTACCTGACCACAGGGCTCGACATCGCCTGCCTCCTGGCCGGACTCGAAACCTCCGCCTGAGCAATCGGCGTGAGGTTAAGGAACAAGTTGAATATGTTCACTTAAAGATGCCGCACACAGTTCCAGCAGCTCTCACCTACCGTCTGACTCGGCTTCGGGATCGAACGCTGGCTGCACGCCCCGGCTCCAACAGCGGGGTCAGGTCGCAGGCTGTCTCCTACCTGTCATGGCTGGACTCAGCACGTCACGCGTTCGAGGCACTGGTCAAGGTGGAGCTCGGGACAGAGGCGGCCGAGGCAATCGACTGGTGGAACCCGCTGATGGTCTGTATCGCGGCCAGTTTCTCGTCCACGACCGGGTCGCGGTACGCCGGCTGAACGGATCGACCTGGTGCGCACCGCGTCTTCGACGGTTACCACTTGATCCTGCAGATGATCGAGTCCGCGCCGGTTGCCCGAGACTGGTTCCAGCTCAGCGGCAGCGTCGCAAACGGGAACCGATGGCGGGTGTCGGCGACGACAAGTCGGCGGTCCGACTGACCCCGGGTCCGGCTCCGGCTTGTCTGCAGGATCTGTACGCCGCGCTGGACGAGGCACTTACCGCGTGGGGTGATGTGGAGGTGGCTCCGTTACTGCACTACATCGCGTATCGGCGGATAGTGAACCTTGCCTCGGTGATCTTCCGCCCGAAGCACGAGGCGATGCTGGTGTACCTCAGAGTCGATCCGGACACGGTCGCGCTGGAGGAGGGCTTCTCCCGTGACATGCGCGGTGTTGGTCACCTGGGGACGGGCGACCTGGAGGTTCGGATCGGCTCGGCGGCCGATCTGGAGAAGGCGGGGCTGTCGGGCGCCATGCCATCGTCCGTTGTGCCCGGCTACGCGAAGACGAGTAGGCCGCCGAGGGGCCTCGCCGGGCAGCCATCCGCTGGGAACGACGCCTCGACCTACACGACGCCCTCGTCTCACTGGCTTGCGGACTCATCCGCTGGCGAAGACTCTGACGACGGCGTGCGCGACAGGCTGAGCCCTCGTACGCTGATCAGCCGTGACTGACCAACCTCAACTCTGGCTCAACAGCGGGATCCGCGCCTTCGAGGTAGTTCGCTGCCGAGTAACAGGGCATCGGGGACGATTCGGTGTGGAGGTCGAGGTGGTCACACCAGCATCAGATATGCCGGCCTTCATCGATTTCGTGAACCTCACCGACAGCCTGGAACACCCGCGCCCAGAAGACTTCCCACCGATCGGGAACATGCTCGATGCCGTCGCGCTCGACTTCCTGCCCGGCGGGGAGCTGCGCTTGGCGGTCGTCCATCATCACTGACACCTCAGCAGCTGCAGGGATTCGCCCGTACAAGAAAACGAACTACCGCGGGCGACCCCCTGACGCCAGTCGAACCATCTACCAATCCAAGATCGTGTTACGAGCTCTAAGCTTGTTATTTATGGTCCGGACTCGAACATCGAGTAGGACACCATCACTCACCTGGGCCTTTACCGGACAGGCGGACGGCCTCCGCATGAGCATGCGTTCTGTCACCGAACCGCACTCATACG
>NZ_JAPVLS010000205.1:0-3888 GCF_027158125.1 Streptomyces sp. H39-C1 | reverse complement strand
TCCAGTCGGCTCGAAGAACCGCCATCCCGCCACCCGCCACGATGTGGGCAAAACGACCAGACGCCCCGAGAGCATCACTGAACGCAATCGCCTTAAAGGCCACAAAGGTTAAATTTCAAGCTAAGGGCGGGCAGTTCCTCTACGAGATCCTCAATGGCCAGCCGCCCTTGCGCATCATCAGCCTCCCCTGGAAATGACGCACCAGGGGCCGGCTTGCAAGCAGAGTCCCACGATGCCGGGCAGTTGGCTCCAGGTACGGTGCAAGAACGCCCAGGACCCGAGTCACCATGGCGTGGACCGGTAAAAGGCCCCGCGGCGCGGACCCGACTCGCCCAGGGAAGGCCGGCCGTCTGCTGCGGAGCTGGCTAATTTCAGCGCAGCTAGAGCAATTGTCAAGAACTGTGGATCAGCTCAGATGGATGGCCATCGCAGATGCTCGCCTCGCAGTACCTTCGCCCCGTCAAGTCGGTCGCGGAGGTGAGCGGCAGCTTTCTGCGGCTCTCCGCGCCGGACGATTCCCGACCACCACCGAACCATCCGCGCTGGCATGGAGCTTGGCACGCGAGCCGATTCCCTGCACGCAGAATGTGCCTTTCGCTTGGAACGACAGAACCCCTCATGAAGGTCATCGCACCAGTTCAGAAAGCATTTTCGCACACACAGCCAGCAATGCGCCACACCTCCAGTGTAGGGTCGGGGGCTGGCGCGGTGGCATAGTACGTATGCTCCGTTTCCAACCCCCGCCACATCGAACCGTGCGTGCGGTTCTCCCGCACACGGCTCACCGACGCCGTTCACCACCGGCATTCGGCCTGCCCCGCCAGTCCCTGAAGGGTCTGGGTGCGACGACGTTCCCGTGAAGAGCGATCAGCCCCAGAGAGTCCTGGGAGGCGAAGGCAACCATCGCCCAGCCGAACTTCCTGGTCCGCCGGTGCTTCTTGGCGAGAAACCCGCCAATCCGCATCCGGGCGTACGAGCCGATCTGGTCGAAGGTGTGGGCCGAGTTCCCGAACCGGAAATACGCTGCCCATCCGCGCAGGAACGCGTTCACGTCCTCCACGATCACCTTGACCGGACGCAGCAGCCTGCGACGGTCCGTCAACTCACGGACCCGGTCGCGGGCATGCTGCATCGCCCTGTCCGAGGGCCAGCGGGCGAGGAAAGCAACAGGGTGCCGCCCGTCGCGGGGCCGGGAGGTGACCCACCGGTGGTGGAAACCGAGGAAATCCAGTCCCTCGCCCCCCACCTGCAGGTGCACGATCCTGGTCTTGGCCGCCTTCGGCTCCAGGCCGAGATCGGCCAGCAGAACTCTCAACCGCTCCAAGGCGGCCTCGGCCTGCTCGCGAGAAGCACACATCACCACCGCGTCATCGGCATAGCGCACCAGCACTCCGTGCCGACGTGCGTCCCATGCCCGGTCCAGCCGGTGCAGGTAGACGTTTGCCAGCAGCGGGGAGACCACCCCGCCTTGCGGCGTGCCGGTCACCGGCCGCTTCACCTGCCCGTCCTCCATCACCCCGGCACGCAGCATCGCGCGCAGGAGTTTGAGAACGGACCGGTCGCAGACGCGTTCCTCGATCGCCTGCATCAACTTCTCGTGCGGAATCGCTTCAAAACAGTTGGCGATGTCCGTCTCCACCACCCAACGCCTGCCCCTCCACGCCTCATCGATCAAGACCTGAAGGGCATCGTGAGCCCCGCGCCTGGGCCTGAACCCGAAAGAGCACGGCAGCATGTCAGCCTCGAAGACCGGCTCAAGCACCATCTTCAACGCCGCCTGCACGATACGGTCGCGAACAGAAGGAATCGACAACGGTCTTTGCTCCGCAGAGCCGGGTTTCGGGATGAACACCCGGCGCGCGGGCAACGGCCGCCAGCGCCCTCCCCTCAGTTCGTCGGCCAGCTCGTCGAGGAGCCGGGCAACGCCGTACTCCTCGACCTCGGCAAGAGTGATCGCATCGATCCCCGGCGCGCCGTGGTTCCGACGCACCATCACCCACGCATGCCATAGGACGTCCCTGCGGTGGACCTTGTCCCCCAGCGCGTGGAACCGTCGTCCGGGGTCGGCCTTGGCCGACCGGTAGAGCGCATGCTGCAAGGCTCGGACCGGATCCAGCTTCAGGGATCCCGACGTGGCGGAACTAGCCGAAACGGCACTCACCAAGCCCCTCCAAACAGTTGGCGCATCGACGAAGCAGCGGCCCTTCCCTGGCCGGCGGTTGTGTTGTCCGCCGGCTCATAGCGGTACTACGGCCGCCTCCGACGCCCACCCGGCCCGCGTCCACTTCCCGGGGAGCACCCGGTTATAGGACCCGTAGCTTCCGGCAGCAATTGACCGCAGGCTGCCGGGCCGGGGAGGGCCTCCCCAGTTCCCGTTGTCACCGTCGCAACGTTCCATGTCCCATACGCCGGGGAGTCCTTCACGGCTGTATCTCCAGGATCTTCGCCGCTTCCATGGCCTTCGCCCTGATTTCGGGGGCTCGGCACTCCCTGTCCCCGCCCCGAAAGGCGGGCCTCTAACGACGCCGCAGACTTCGCGTGATGCTACGGACCGCTGCTTTGCTCCCCCTTACAGGGCTTTCGACACTGGGCTTCGACGCCGGGCGTTTCCCTCCGACGCCGCCAGTCTGCTACCGGGCCTCCTGGCAGCTACCCGGACCGGACTTCCACCGGCAGGCGACAACGAGCTTACGACCCAAGATCAACTAACTCACGAAGACCTCCAGGTCTGCTGGGCGCGCGAAACGCCGAGGCTAAGGGCTTGCAGGCAATCAAGGTGTTGCTTCCCGTTCTGGGAATCGTTGGTGTGGTATGCGCATCTCGGATGAGGCTCGTGACCAACTTGCTGTGAAGTTCGCGGTGTTGTTCCCGCACCTGGATGAACGGCAGCGGCGGCTGTTGATGGCTGCGGAGGCCAGGGGCCTGGGGCATGGCGGTGTGCGGGCCGTCGCGCAGGCTGCGGAGGTGAGTGAGACGACGGTCCGCAGGGGTGTGTTCGAACTGGAGGCCGGCGAGGAGCCGTTGGGGCGGGTCCGGAGGCCGGGCGGCGGACGCAAACGGGTCGCGGATCTCAACCCGGCCCTGCGTCCGGCCCTGCTGGCACTGGTCGAGCCGGACGAGCGCGGAGATCCGATGTCGCCGCTGCGGTGGACCGTGAAGTCGACCCGTTCCCTGGCCCAGGAGCTGACCCGGGCCGGACACAAGGTCAGTGCCGACACCGTCGCCGGCCTGTTGCGGGAGGAAGGCTTTAGTCTGCAGGCAGGCGCCAAGACTCTGGAGGGCGGCCAGCACGGCGACCGCGACGCCCAGTTCCGCTACCTCAACGAGCAGGCCCGCGACTACCGGGATTCCGGACAGCCGGTCATCAGCGTGGACACCAAGAAGAAGGAGCTCGTCGGAGAGTTCAAGAACAGCGGACGCCAGTGGCGGCCGGCGGGTGATCCAGTGCTGGTGGGCGTCCACGACTTCGCCGACCCGCAACTGGGCAAGGCCGTCCCCTACGGGGTCTACGACATCGAGGCGAACACCGGCTGGGTGAACGTCGGCACCGATCACGACACCGCCGCGTTTGCGGTGGAGTCGATCCGCCGCTGGTGGCACGGCCAGGGCCGGCCCGCCTATCCACGGGCGACCCGACTGCTGATCACGGCCGACGCGGGCGGCTCCAACGGCTACCGCACCCGAGCTTGGAAACTCGAACTCGCCCGCCTCGCCGCCGAAACCGGCCTCATGATCACCGTCTGCCATCTACCTCCGGGCACACAATGCCGTTGCTTGAACTCGTTAAGCAGTTCGCAGTGACGCTGCAGGGGCGGGGTCGTTGGACCAAGCATGCATCCTTGGGTGGGGTTGTCAGATCATGTGCGGCTGGGGGTGGTGACGCGGTGG
>NZ_JAPVLS010000204.1:0-4049 GCF_027158125.1 Streptomyces sp. H39-C1 | reverse complement strand
GGTGAGGGTCTCCGCGGTGGCGGCGACCGCCAGCCCGTAGCCGCGGTCGCGTCCGGTGGCCGCGATGTCACGGAGCCCCGAGTCGGCGGCCGGCATCTGGGCGAGCAGGTCCGCGTCGTCCACCAGCACGACCGCGGGCCCGGTCCCGGACTCCAGCGCCTCGCGGACCTCGTCGGCCATCGGGTCGGGCGACTCCAGCACGACGGCCTGCGGGTGCCTGCGCAGCCCGCGCAGCGGCGACTCGCGCGGGGTGATCGCCACCACCCGGGTCCCGCCGGCCAGCAGCGAGACCGCGAGACTGGCCAGCGCGGTGGAACGGCCCGCCCCGGGAGGACCGCTGATGAGGAACGACGGCGAGTCCGCCGCGAAGTCCACACCCACCGGCTCCAGATCGTCGCCGCCGATGCCCAACAGCCCCCACAGGGGACGCCGCTGGGCCGCCGGCACCTTCGCGTAGGCATCGGTGAACGTCACCTGCTTCGGCAGCGTCATCACCCGGGCCGGGCGCCGGGCGGCCGGGACGTCCCGGTCGCGGCGCGTCGCCTCGGCGCCGATGCGCTGCAGCGCCTCCGCCTGGTCGCGGCCGGTGGGCACGCCGCCCGACACCTCGCCGAGCAGCGCCACCTGCACCTCCGCGGCGCTGCCGCCGCGCCAGCCGCGCCCCGGCGGGACCACGGCCGGGATCAGCTTCGCCGGGATACCCGCCAGCATGTACTCGCTGCGGTCGGTGAGCCGCAGCAGCAGCCGCTCGTCGTTGAGCGAGGCGACCTTGCCGGACAGCAGGGCGCGTTCCGAGGTGGCGATCACGTGCACGCCCATCGGCGCGCCCTCGCGGATCAGCGCGGTGAGCTCCTGGACGGGCCGGCCGCCGTCGTGGTCGCCGAGCAGGGCGGTCAACGAGTCCCAGCCGTCGATCAGGACCACCAGGTGGGCGGGCCGCTCGGCCGCCGGCAGCAGGGTGCGCAGTTCGGCGAGGTTGGCCACGCCGTGCTGGGTCAGCAGCTCCTGACGGCGGCCCATCTCCCCGAGGAGGCGGGCCAGCAGGCGGTTGAGGCGTTCCAGGTCGGCCCGGGGGACGACGGCACCGCAGTGCGGCAGCGCGCTGAGCGCCGCGAGCGCGCCGCCCGCCGCGTCGATCCCGTACAGGTGCACGTCCGCCGAGGAGTGCCGGCGGGCCAGCGCGCCGCCGATCGTCCGCAGCGCCTGGGAGCGCCCCGACCGCGGGGTGCCGATGATGTACAAGTGCCCGAACTGGGAGAAGTCCAGCTCCAGGGGCTCCTGTCGCTGGATGCCCGGCAGGTCGGCGAGCGCCCAGGGGACCGCGGCCAGCCGGCCGTTCGGCAGGTCCGGCCGGTCGGGCAGGTCGTGCAGCGAGACGGCGTGCTCGAGCGCCGGCAGCCACGGGCTGGGCTGGTGCGGCACGTCCAGTTCCTCCGCCGCCTCCCGGATCGCTTCGACCAGCGCCGTCAGATCGGTCGGGGCGTCGGGGTCGTCCGAGTGGTCCGGGGCGTCGGCGTCCGAGGCGTGCTCGGGGCCGGGCTCGGCGGCCGTGCGGCCCAGCAGCGACCAGTTGACCTCGCTGGTCCAGACGGGAGGCTCAGCCGTCGGTCGGGCTTCGACCCCGGTACCGGCTGCCGCGTCCGGACGCGGCAGCTCGCCCTCGGCGCTCTTCCCCGCGCGGGGCGCTCCGACGAAGGCCGTCTGGAACGGCAGGACGGAACGGTGTCCGATCCGGGCCAGGGCGCGGCCCGGAGTCGCGGCGGAGATGGTCACCGCGTCGTTGACCTCCAGAACATCCATGCTGTCCATGCTGTCGGTGACACGCAGCGAGATCCGCAGGTTGGTGTTGGCGCGGATGTCGGCGGTGACGACGCCGGCGGGCCGCTGCGTGGCCAGGATCAGGTGCAGGCCGAGGGAGCGGCCGCGCTGGGCGATGGAGACCAGGCCGGGGATGAACTCCTGGACGTCCCGGGCCAGCGTGGCGAACTCGTCGATGATCAGCAGCAGCCGGGGCAGCGCGGCCAGCGACGGATCGCGCCGCCGCATGGCGCGGTACTCGATATGGTCTTTGGCGCCCACATTGGCCAGGATCCGCTCACGCCGGGTGAGTTCCGCGCCGAGGGACGCCAGGGCGCGCTCCACCAGGTGGCTGTCGAGGTCGGTGACCATGCCCAGGACGTGCGGCAGTCGCACGCAGTCCTGGAACGCGCTGCCGCCCTTGTAGTCGACGAGCACGAACGTCATCTCGTCGGGCCGGTTCACGGCGGCGAGCGAGGCGACCAGCGTCTGCAGCAGCTCGGACTTGCCGGCGCCGGTGGTACCGGCGACCAGCCCGTGCGGGCCGTCCTTGACCAGGTCGAAGGTGACGGGACCGGTGTAGCCGACGCCCAGCAGCGCCGCGGTGGAGGCCGGCCGGTTGGACCACCTGCGGGCCAGTTCCTCGCCGCGCGGCGGCTCCAGCTCCAGCAGTCCGAGCAGCCCGACCCGGTCCGGCAGACCGTCGGAGCCGTCAGGAGTGACGTCACGGACGGGCGCGAGGGCCCGGCCGATCCGCTCGCACCAGTCGGTGTCGACCAGGTCCGGGCGGATCTCGGTGAGGTCGGCGCTGCCGGTGCGGCGCAGCGTCACGTCCCGGGCGTTGACGACGCAGACCGAGACGCACTCCTCGGGGAGCATGCGCTCCTCCTGGTCGATGCAGATCAGGAAGACCCGGACGGCCGGGCCCTCCTTCAGCACCTGCACGACACCGGGCACGTCACGCAGCCGCCGCGCCCCGTCGAGCACCACCACGAGGTCCGGTTCGCTGAGCAGCGCCCCGCTCATCGCGGAGTTGCGGGCGCGCATCCGGGCGCGGACGGCCGAGACCAGTTCCGAGACGCGGTTGGCGACGGTCTCCGGGTCGTTGCCGAGGGTGACGGCCGGACCGCCGGAGTTCTCCGCGGAGACACCGCCACGGCCGGGCCGGGCGTGCGGCAGCCAGCGCACCCATTCCCAGGCCGGGGCTCCCGCCGTATCGGTGAGGACGGTGATCCGCACATCGCGGGGGCTGTGCAGGATCGCCGCCTGGGCCACGGCCCAGCGGGCGAGCGCGCGGGCCGCGTCGCGCTCGCCGGCGATGCCGAGCACACCGTCACCGGCCAGGTCGACGCCGACCGGCATGTCGGGGATCCGCCAGTTGACGGAGCGGTGGTTGTCCTCGCGGGAGGTGTCCTCGACAGTGAGCAGCGAGGACTGGTTGACCGTTCCGACCCGCAGTACGAGATGGTCCGGGTGACCGCGGCGGCGCTCCCACAGGCGGGCGCCGGGGCCGACCGCCCACAGTCCGGCGTCGGCCGGGTCGGGCCCGCCCGCCACCCGCAACCGCCGTTCCCGGTCGACCTTCTGCTGGATGTCCTGTTCCAGGGAGGCGCGCCGGGCGCGGTAGCTGGCGACGCCGTCGGTGTACTCCCGGCGTCCGCTCTTGCGGCCGCTCATCCAGTTGCCGATGGCCAGGACCGGGCTGAAGACCGCGAACATCAGGTAGAAGTACGAATGGAGGATGGTGACCATGCCGACGCCGAGGAGGAGCGGCGCGAACACCACCAGCAGCGGCACCGGGCGCTTGGTGGGCGGGCTCGGCGGCGACGGCAGGACGAAGCGTTCCGGCAGCAGCGGCGGAATGATCCGCGGCGGCCGGTTGAAGTCGAGGAACGCGCCGTCGGCGGAGACGGTGACGGCCGCGTCCGCCTCGGTGGGTTCCGCCACCCGCAGCAGGAATTCGCCCAGCACCAGTTCACCGCCGAGCGGCCACTCCTGCCAGCCGCGTGGCAGCGGCTCATGGGCGTCGGCGTACGGATCGGGCAGTTCCGGGGCGGGGGCGGGCGGCAGCGGGATCGCGTCGGCGCGCGGCCGGGCCGGCGGCGGCTCGGGCGCGGACAGCGCGACGCCCTCGGCCTGATGGGTGTTGAGCAGGACGGTCCCGTTGGGACGAACGGTGATCCGCACTCCCTGCGACGGAACGTCCCGGCCCTCCAGGAGGACCGCGCTGCCCGGCAGCGTGGTCCTCCTGG
>NZ_JAPVLS010000203.1:0-4175 GCF_027158125.1 Streptomyces sp. H39-C1 | reverse complement strand
GCCCGCCGTCAGCGAGGCGAAAGAAGGCCAGCCTTCACCCCGCACGAGCGTCCTTGATCGCGGCAACTCTGTTGCATCTTCTGTTGCAAGATCTGTTGCGACATCTGTTGCAAGATCTGTTGCAAGATCTGTTGCATACCTCCCGGCGGGGTGCTCCGGTCGTCGCAGCTCAGGCCCGGTTTTTGGGGTCACAAGGACGCTGACTTCCCCTCGGCTGTGCCCTTTTTCCTGTGTGCTGGTTGTTGGTGTGGTGGGTGGGTGGTGTTGGGCGGCGGGCTGGCGGTCGGGTCACGGTCGGGCTGCGCTGGCTGGGGGTGGGGCGTCGGCCGGTGGCCGCCGCGTCGGCGCGGGGCGCGAACGGGGCTCCGGGCCACCCATTAGGACGGTGAGCAGACCGGCCAGGCCGGGTAGGACGCTGCGCAGCAGGCTCCCTCGCCGTCGTGCGCCAGCTCCCTGACGCAGGGGCTGTAGGGCGCCGTCCAGTGGCCGGTGGTGGACGGTTCCCAGAGCGCTCCAGAACCGCCCACCGGTCCGAACCCGGGGATCTTGCCACACCCTGGCGTGTCGGCCGGTTGTGGCCACTGACACGGGGCGGTATCCGGGGTGGGCGTGGCTGTCATGGGCCGGTACATCCTGCCCCCGTGCCGCTGTCTCGGGACCGGTACTTCTGATCCGTCGGTGCCTGTGCGGCGACCTGTCGCGCCGTGTAAGCGCTGATATTGGGAGCGGTCTGCATGAACTGCAAATTGGTATTTCGAGGCCATGCCATCAGGAGCCGACCCACCGTTTGCCGATCCTTCTTTTCCAGGGCCGCGCATTTATCCGGGAAGGAAACCGGGGCCGCCGGCGCGGAGACCACGCGCCCTTATACGGCTTTTTGATGCGCCGTGCCGGGTTTTCCGTAGAGCGACGGAAACGGTTGCTGGGCCGTCATCACTGCGGTAAAGAAAGCCGGTCTCGTAGGCGCCCGCCTATTCGCTTTCACCAACCGTGCCCGCCCGGTCACGACCGACGCCGGCCCGGCCGTAACCCGGGCCCGACCGGCCGGCAGCACCACGTCCAGGAGGACGGGCAGCCGGGGGCGCCTCGGCGCCGCCGCACCACGTCTCGGGAACGCCGCGCGGTCTCTCCGGGACGCCGTGCGGCACCTCGCGGACGCCCGACGGGCAGGATGAGCGGATGGAACGCCCACCCCTGCCCCAGCGGGAGGCCGCCGCCGCATGCGGGGTCAGCCTGTCCACGATCCGCCGCCACCGGGAAGCAGGCCGCTTCCCCGGCGCGCAACGCGATCCCGCCCGAGGCTGGCTGATCCCCGTCGAGGATCTGCGCGCGCTTTTGCTGCTGCCACCCGCCCCCGCGCCCCGGGAGGGCAAGCCGCCTGCGGCGCGTGGCGGCGCGGGCGCGGATCCGGTCGATCAGGAGACGGACCGCATGATCAAGAAGGTGCAGCGGGTGCTTGACCGCCAAAGCGAACACACCATCGCCCTGGCCGGCCACACCGCCGCACTGGACCGCCTGGAGAAAGGGCAGGAGGAGCTCTTGTCGCTGCTCCGCCAGCTTCAAGACCGCGAGCGGTAGGAACCCCGCCCGAGGTCCGGCAGCATGCCCGCGAACTGTAAAACTTGCTTCGTTTATTGCTTCCTTGGATGCTTGCACCCGCTGCACTGCAAGGAAAAACCATCTCTCTGAAGGGTGCTCGATGTCCGTTCAGGACGATTGCGGGCTGTCCTCGGTAACGCGGTCGGCCCCTCACGTGGCGATCGCGAACCACAAGGGCGGGGTCGGCAAAACCGGCATCGCCCAGGGCTTGATCACCGCCGCCGCCGAAGCGGGGCAGCGGGTCCTGGCGGTGGACATGGACTCGCAAGGCAACCTCACCCGGCGTCTGCGCGCGCAGGTCCCCAAAGCCCCGGAGGCCCGGGCGGCGGCGTCGTTGGCGTCGGTGCTCCAGCGCCCCGCGGTGGGGGAAGCCGCGCGCATCTTGGTGCCGTGCGGGTACGACGACCCGATCTACAGCGAACGCATCACGATCGCGCCCGCCCACCTGGACCTGGAACTGCTGGCGATGACCGCCGGCACCGCCGCGTCGGAGAAGCGGCTGCTGCGCGCGCTGCACGGTGTCGTCGACGACTTCGACCTGGTCGTCATCGACTGCCCGCCCCAGTTGCTCTCGCACCAGATCGACATCGCCTTCGCCGCCTCCGACGTGCTGCTGCTCCCGTGCGAGATGGAGTACGACTCGGTGGAGTCCGCCCGCCGCGTCTACGAGCGCGTCGAGCGCGACCGGCACACCCTCAATCCCGATCTGGCCGTGGCCGGGATCATCATCAACCGCTACCGGCCGAACCTGAACGTGCACCAGAAGCGGGAGAAGGAGGCTGCCGGGATCGCAGGCCCGCAGGCGGTCTGCCCGATCCGCGTCCACGAACTGGTGGCGATCAAGAACCAAGGCGAGAACGCCCAGCCGCTGCGCGTGGACGGCGCCGAGGGCCGCAAGGCTGCCGATCAGTTCCAACAGATCCATACCTGGGCCCGCGCCCGCATCGACACCGTGATGGGAGCCGCAGCCTGATGCCCCGCTACCAAGACGTTTCCGAGGACAAGCAACTGCCCGAACGGCCCGCCACGGTCCCGGACGCCGCGCCCGCCCGCCCCCAACCGGTCCCTCAGGTCCCGGTCACCACCACCCTGCCCGCACCGCTGCGCCGGCGCCTGACGCTCGCGCTGGCCGTCCACGACGTGAAGCTCAAGGACGCCATCGCCGAAGCCGTCGAGACCTGGCTCGAAGCCCACCCGGTCAACCTGGAGTAGGGATGCAAGGAAAACAGGATGCTTTATTCCTTGCATCCTTGGCACACAGGGAAGGCCCCGGCGTATGACCGAACAGCCGCTACCGACCACCGCACAACTCCATACCTGCCTGCGCGCCATCGGCGTGCAGCTCCCCGTGCCGGACCCCATGCCCCGGGCACTGGCACTGGGGCTGCTGCGGTTCTGCGTGGAGTCCGCCGCGACGGCCGACACCGGCCGCCAGGAGCACGCCGCCGGCACCGGCAACCCACCGAGCGGCAGCAAGGAGCCCACCGCGGCTGGCTTGGTGGCGGCCCGACGAGAGGTGAACCAGCTGCAAACGCTGGCGCAGGAACAACGCCGCGCCCTCGACGCCATGCACCTGGCGCTGCGAGCGCTCACGCGCGCCCCCATCCCCCAGGCACTCGAACCCACATCCGAGAGCGCACCACACAGCCCCGAGACCCCAGCTGGCCCTCCTGAGACCGCCACCCCCGCCGCCCCGAACAGCACCCCCAAGACCACGGAACGTGGCACCCCCGCCGGGACGCCCCCTGCCACCCCAGCACGGCGCCGCTGGGCCCTCCGCCGCCGGACCTGAGGCACCGACCACCGGGCCCGAGACGCCGGCCCGGACATAGGCAACAGGCAACGCCAGAAACAGCTACGCGCCCGGTCCCTCCGTACGGCACAATGAAATCACCAGCCAAGAAGAGGGGAAATGGAATGGCGTGGAAATGGAACGCGGACCGGCAAAGCGCGGATCAATACAGGAAGGACATCGCAGAGCTGTCCACCGTGGCGCAAACAGCAGAATTGAAAGGAGATCGCGTCATGGCAGACTTCGTACACAACGGAATTGATAACGCCTTAGATATGCTGCGGTACGTAGAAGAAAACCCGGAGCCATAGGGCTGAAACCTCCCTCGGGTGATGATCCAGAGCCCCAGAGACTACACAGCGATCAGAGGTGATGCAGGCTGGTTCCAGAGTTCAGCTAGGCAGTCAGTTCGATGCACCTCCGGCCGCTCGTTCGGCCCCCCGGGGGGGTGTGGCCTGGATTCGCCAAAGGTACATGTGCATCACTTCCGGAAGCGTGCCCCGGTCCTCCGCCCAACTCCGGGGGGCGGAGGACCGGACTCGGAAACTCCGGAAGTTTTGCACGAGGGAAGCACCCCCCGGGGCGCGGGCCTGGACCGATGGGGCCGGCGCCCCGGGGGTGGTGGGCCGGAACCCCAGTCCCTACACAGGCAGGGGCCCCGATGCACCGGCCACCCCCTCACCCTGCCAGCCGTCCGGCGCAGCCGGACCGGGCGGACGCGCGCAGCGCGGGAGCCTTCCCGATAAGCGCAGCGTTCGGGAAAAGGGAATGCAGCGAAGCGGAA
>NZ_JAPVLS010000202.1:0-4276 GCF_027158125.1 Streptomyces sp. H39-C1 | reverse complement strand
GGCAGGCAGCTCGTGCGCCTCGTCCGGAGTCTGCGTTCCGTGGGTATGGGTCACGGTAGCTCCTCCCCTTCGATATTCATCACGGTTGATACTCGTAGACAATCTGTTCGATCTTCTGTCTAGGATAGCAACTGAACTTGTGGCTCCGCTTCGCATCGGAGCTGCTCGCGCGACGCATGGGGGAGCGCTCTGTCCCGTGGCGGCAACGTTATCGAACTAGCATTCGGGACTCGCTCCAAGGATGGGATGGACTCGTGAGGCATGGCCCCGCCGATCAACGCCGGCAAGCACTGACGCCGACCCCACAGCGGGCCACCCGCCACGAACAGCAAGATCGCGGTCACGGCCAGCCCGCGCGTTGGCGCGGCCGACACCATGGCGCCGACTGCCCATTTTCCGACCCTGCGGGATCACCGTTACCCCCGGACAGGCGAGCGGCATAGGGGACGCCAAGCCCAAAAAGTGGCACGTACGACTTTGGTGATCTTTGTCCCTGGAGCGAACGAAAACTCACCCTTGACGGCTCCGGTGGAGCCTGGGTTAGATCGCCCCGGTCAGCGAGTTCAACCAATTGTTGAGACGTAGGTCACGTGGCGGCGGGCACAGCGAAACCAACTCCGCCGCTCAGAGCGAGCAGCCTGTAGCCCAGCTTTGCCGACCGCCTCCAGGCGTGGCGTTGCAAAGCGCTTCTGGCCATCGCGGCAACGCTCCCCGGCGTACTACGCGAGCACTACCCGGGGGCGTTTCGACGCCTCGCCCCCATCACTCTCTGCAACTAGTACAGAGTTTTAGAACCAACTCTGGATCTTGATGCGGGTCTCTGCGTATGTTCGTCGTCACCCCAGGCAACCCCGCCCGGCACTACGAACTGCGAGGAGCGAGCGCCCCGGATCGAACCACGCAGGTCCGAAAACAGCGGCGGCGTCCGAGAGCTATGAACTCCCGGACGCCGAACGCCAATCGGCATAACCCGCCCCGGCAAGGGCGGAGAGTGCCCACCATCACCACGCTGATCCCTTCCGCGGGACGTCTCAGCGTGGCAACACTGCAAAGGGGATTCTTGCATGCCTCCTGCCCTGCGCAAAAGGCCCATCTCTCCGGCCTGCGCGGCAGCCGCTTCCGTCGCACCGAGTCATCAGCTCCGCCCCGTGAGTGGGAGCGGCCGATGAGCGTCGATTCCCGCGAGTGGGTGTGGGAGCACAGTGCCAGCCGGGGAACCGCTCGCTTGGTCCTGCTGTCGATTGCCGACCGGGTGCCCGACAAGCAGTGCGTGGCCTGGGCCTCGCTGACGAGCCTGATCGAGCGGACGAACGGGTCGCGGAGCGCAGTGCGCGCAGCGCTGCTGGCTCTCGCCGACAGCGGTGAGCTGGAGCTGCTCGACGACTACCAAGGCCCGCAGCGGGTCACGGTCTACCGCCTGCCCCGCGCCGCCGCCTTCCAGGCCAAGATCGACGCGGCCAGGGAGGAGGACCCGGACGCGCACGTGGAGCCGTCCGACGCGGACCCGGTGCCGAAGCTGGTGCCGGAGAAGCTCCAGCGGTACGGGATCTGGCCCAAGAAGGGTACGGATTCGGCACCCTCGCGTCGGAATCCGACCGGTGCGGAATCCGACCCCTCGCGACGGAATCCGACCCCTCGACGGTATGGAAACAACACCCTCGAAGGTGCGGAATCCGACCCCCAGAACCGTAGTGAACCGAAGGTGAACCGTAGGTACAGCAGTAGTGCTGGGGCCGGCGTCATCCCAGCCGCCGAGTGGCAGGTCGACCCAGCCACCCACGCCTGGGCCCGCCAGCAGGGGCACCTCGACCGCCTCGGCGAACAGGGCCTGCAGGCCGCCGACGAGAAGTGGCGGTTGCACCGCGCCGACTTCAAGCCGAGGGGGGCAGGAGCGTGGGCTGCCGACTGGCGCTCCTGGATCGCCCGAGAGCATCCACCAGGCCGTCCGAACCTCTACGCCGTGTCCGGCAAGAGCGCCGCTGCGCCGGGTGGCATGACCCGGGCCGAGGCCCACACCGCAGCGCTCCTGGCCGCTCTCGACGAGCCGACCGGAACGGAGGGCTGACCGTGGATCGCCGCGAAATCGCCGCCCTGCTGGCCTACATCGGCCGACTCGACCCCCGCACCATCCGCACCGACCAGGGCGAGGCCCGCGACCAGCTCGCCCAGTGGCACGAGCTGCTCGGCGACGTGCCGATGGCCACCCCGCACGGCTGGGACGCCCGCGTCGCCGCCCGCCAGCACATCCGCATCTCGCCCTACCCGATCCTGCCCGCCGATGTCGCCCGCCCGTGGGAGGGCTACCGGCGCGACCGACTGGGCCGGCACACCGACCCCACCCCGGCCGTCGACCCGGACGACCAGGCCGCCTGGACCGCCGCACTGGTCAGCACCCGGCGCGCGGTGGCCACCGGCAGCGCCCAGCCCGCGCAGTACCGCGCGATCACCAGCGGCCAACTCGATCCGGACCTGGAAGCGAGGCTGCGGGAGGTCGGCTCCTGCATCCCGCCCGCAGCGCGCGCCGCCCTCGCCTGCTACCGGCCGGCCCGCGCGACGCGCGAGGCAGCCCTCGCTCAGGGTCAGCCCGATGCCCTCGCGGTGCGGTGCGACTGGTGCCTGGCCCCGGCCGGCGAACCGTGTCGGCGCCGGCGGGTCGGCCTCGACGGCGGAGCACGCGGCACCGCCCCGCGCGCCACCCCGCACCCCAGCCGCGCCGACCTCGCCGCCGCCCAGCAGGCCCAGCAGCCCGCCCTGGCCTGACCGGCGCACACCGCCGGTGCATCCCACCCGGCGCACCGCCATCCCACCATCGTCCCGTCCTGGCTGCGGCACACGCCTTGCGCCGCAGCCGGCACCCGACGCCGCGTCCACCAGCGCCCGGCCCCGGCCGACCGACGCGGCAGCACATCGGAGACCACCATGCGCCACATCACCACTCACCACGCCCCGGCTACCGGCCTGCGCGGCATCGGCGACACCAGCTGGCACGCCCGCGGTGCGTGCTACGGCATGGACCCCGAGGACGCCGACGCCGTCTTCTTCCCCGGCCCTCGCGACCACGCGGACATCGCTGAGGCGAAGGAGCTGTGCGGCTGGTGCCCCGTCCGCCGCGACTGCCTCAACTTCGCCCTGGAGAACGTCCTCAAGGAGGGCATCTGGGGCGGGCTCACCGAAGCCGAACGGCGCCCCTGGCACAGCGGGCTGCACAAACGCACCGACTACGCCCGCGTGCTCGCCGTGTTCAACGGACGCGACGTGCACCTGACCGCCGCCGAACGCCAAATCGTCATCGACCACGCCTACGTTCGCGGCTGGCGACCCGACCGGCTGGCTGCCGCCCTACAGATCAGCTATACGCACGCCCGCGACCTGCTCCGACAGTCCGCCAACAAGGTCTTCGACCGCGACCGAACCTACGGCGTCCCAGGGCCCAAGAAGAAGCGAGCGAAGAACGCCCCGACCAACGGCACCCCCGCCCCCTCCAAGCCCGGCACAAGCCAGCCGGTGTCCCGTCCGGCGACGTCGCCTTCGGCGCGCACCCCTCTTGGAAAGGCCGCATGACCCACCTCGCCCTGCCCCTCGGTGCCGCACCGGACCTACCTCTCCTTCTGACGATCGGCGGGTCCATTGCCGCCCTCGCCCTGGTACTGGCCGGCTGGGCGATCCGGCGCCGAGGCGCGCCACCGCGGCAGCCCGGCGGCAGCCCGGCGGTCAAGGTTGCCGCGCTCGCCGCGTTGGCCTGCACCGCCTACAGCGCGGATACGAGCTGGCGCTTCGCCGCCGACTACCTCAACATTGCCGGCACCGCCGAACGCGCCGGCATGTTCGCAGCGGCCGAACTCGCGCTCTTCGCGACCGCGCTGATGGCCCGGCAGAACCTGGCCACCCAGGGGGCGCCGGGCCTGCCGGGCACGCTCGTCTGGGTGATCACCACGGTGCAGGTGATCCCGGCCTTCGCCGAAAGCGGCCCCATCGGCGGCACCGTCCGCGCGTTCGTCGGGCCCATCATGGCGGCGATGCTGTGGCACCTGGCCATGGGCATCGAACTGCGGCTGCACACCCCGAACGCCGCCTCCCACGGCTTGATCGCCACGCTGGGCCGGGAGGCGCGCGAGCGGCTGCTGTCCCGCCTGGGCATCGCCGCCCGGGACCGCGACGCCGCGCAGATCACCCGCGACCGGGCCACCGCCCGCGCCGTCGCCCTCGCCGCCCGCCTCGCGGAGCGCACGCCTGCCCAACGGCAAGGCTGGCGCGGCCGTCGGCTCACCCGGCGGCT
>NZ_JAPVLS010000201.1:0-4510 GCF_027158125.1 Streptomyces sp. H39-C1 | reverse complement strand
GCGCCGGTGAACTGCCTGCTTGCGCCGACCTTGAGCAGCCGCCGTCCGTGGTAGATCTCACCGAAGGCGTAGTAGTGCGCCGGGTGGTCGTCGCCGAAGGACTCATCCGGGGAGGTGATCGTGCCCTCGCCCTGCTCCTTGATGACTTCGAGGCAGCGTTCGACGTCATCGAGGTTCTCGACCGGCTTCAGCACGGCGGAGCCGATGTGTTCGGACAGCTGCCCCCGCGCCGACAGTTCCGGTGCCGCCTGTCGGAACGCCTGCTGCAGGGTGGAGTAGAAGTCAGCAACGCTCGGCGAGGTGGCCCTGCTGCGGGTGAGCGGAGCGTCGGGGGCCTCAATCGCCATCATCACGTCGTGGACGACGGACTTGGTCAGGCCCGACAAATAGACGTTCACTCCGGCGCGCACGCCGCCGGGTAGCGGGCCGGGGTAGGTGGGGGCGGCGTCGCTGATCCGGGGCCGCCCGCCCACAGCCACCAGGAGGTTGCAGACCACTCCCAGGTGGTACATCTCGTCGCCGACGATCCGCCGGATCAGACGCGCGACCTCGCTGCCGCGGTCCTTGACCGACCACCAGCCGCACAGATACGGCGGGATAGTTGAGAGTTCGAGTTCCACCGCAACCTGAAGGGCCTGCCTGAGCCAGCCGACGTCGCGGCCGATGGCGGGAACAGCCATCAGACGCGCGACAGACCCGAACGGTGCGGCCTGCGGCGGCCCGGCCGCGGCGGGCCCGGCCAGCGAGACCGGCGCGGCCGCCAGGGCTGCCGCCGCCACGAAACTCCTGCGCTTGAACGGGGAAGCCTCCGGTTTGTCCGGGTCGCTCGTTGTACCTGTCACCGTTGTCTCCGCTCGTCGCGGTGGGCCCCGCCTGCTCCTGGGGCTCCTCGGGTCTTCCGAAGGTTCGCGAAGCTAGAACTAGTGCTCTGGCCGGAAGGGTTTGCCTGGTTCGCGGCGTCCGGTGCGGTGCGTCGCCAGGCGGAGGATCGTCCTCGTACCGGGCGTACTCGGACGACTCCGACAACTGGGGGTACCTCCCAGCGGTAGCTGGGGGAGAGGTGCCGTGCCGGGCGTCGCGAACCGGTGAACCTTACCGGCCAGAGCACTAGCAGCGGTTGTCACCGTTCCCGAGGTGCGGGAGCCGCGTGGCGCAATTGCCACCCGCTCGGCCCAGACAAGGCGAAGTGGCACCCTTGCGGAGGAGGTCCGAAGCAACCCCTCGCGAACCCGCGGGCCGGGGGTGCGCGGGTCCTATCGTCGGGCCAATACGGGGCGCAGGCGACTGGTGCGAAGTCGTTCGACGGTTGGAGCGCCGTAGCGACGGCCGAGGAGCACAGTCGGGACGGCGATGGCGGTACCGACGAGGGCGGCGATGATGACGTCGTGGGGGTAGTGGGCGCCGACGTAGACACGGGAGGCGGCCATCAGTACGGCGAGGACGAGGGCCAGTGCGCCGAGGCGGCGGTGGATGAGCAGCAGTGCGGTGGCGGCGGCGAAGGCGACGGTGGTGTGGTTGCTGGGGAAGGCGTAGTCGTTCAGGGGCGGGCAGGCTTCGACGAGGAAATCGTGGGGCAGGGCGCGGCAGGGGCGTGGTTCGGCGAAGACGTCCTTGATGCCGGAATTGAGCAGGTAGGCGAGGATGACAGCGACCCCTCCGGCCAGGGACGCGGCCATCGCGGCGGCGTCGGCGCGGCGGGCCATCCACCAGCCGGCGAGCAAGGCCAGCACGAACAGCGCCGCGCCGTAGCTGGTGAAGGCCAGCATGGGGGCGTTGAGCCAGTGGGTGTCGCGGGCGAAGTCGGTGACGGTGGTGTACCAGCCGCCGTCGATGGCTGCGCCGTCCAGGGCCTGGAACGAGGTTGCGGTCATGGAGGTGCCTTTGCGCTGGGGGGCAGGCGCCGGGGGTGCTCGCCAGGCGCGGGAGGGCGTGGCACACTCGGGGGCGCCAACGGTTCTACAATCACGTAGAAGTTCTACGCGACTGTAGAGGATGAACGGAAGGTAGCCAAGTCATGAACGACGACGGCGAGGCGACCGTGGTGGCCGGGCGGCGCCCCAACGGCGCTCTGGAGGCCGAGATGCTGGCGATCCTGCAGGCCGCCGAGGAGGCGCTGACCCCCGCGCAGGCAGCTGAGCGGCTCGGCGGCGGCCTGTCGTACAGCACGGTGGTGACGATCCTGTCCCGACTGCACGCCAAGGGCATTCTGGAGCGCACCCCTCGCGGGCGGGCCTACGCCTACACGCCCGTCACCGACGAGCCGGGCCTGGCCGCGCGCCAGATGCACCAGGTCCTGGGGAGCAAACCGGATCGCGAGAAGGTCCTGACCCGGTTCGTCGACGACCTGTCCGCCGCTGACGAGCTGCTGCTCCGCCGCCTGCTCGGCGCCGAACTGGACCCCGGCCAGTAAGGACCGCCCCGGATGCATCTCGCCGTCTATCTGCCGTTGCTTTTTCCCGCCCTGGCCGTAATCGCCGCCCGGCCACTGAGCGACCGGTTGGAGCCCCGTCTGGCCACCTGGATCCTTACGGTGGGCTCGGTGGTCCTGGCGATCGGCAGCACCACGGTTCTGGCGCTGGCCGTCTGCGTACGGATCCCGACGGTCGCGGACCTGGGCGGATACTCACTCCAGGTGGTGCAACGCCGCGATCCGACCGCGTGGGCCGTCGGGCTGCTTGCCGGCGTACTGCTGACCATCGCGGTGACGGCTGCGACCCGCATGGTGTGGCGGCGGGTGCGGGCGTTGTTCAACGCGGCCCTGGAGGCGGCCTGCTTCCCCGGCACGAACCGACTGGTCGTCCTCGACGAACCGGCCGCTGACGCGTTCGCCATGCCAGGGCTGCCCGGCCGCATCGTCGTCTCCACCGGCATGCTCAGCGCCCTGGACGACGGCGAGCGGGCGGTCCTGCTCGCCCACGAACGCGCCCATCTACGCGGACACCACTACCTGTTCACCGCCGGCGCCCAACTGGCCGCCGCCGCCAATCCCCTGCTGCGCCCCGTGGCCACTGCCGTTACCTACACGGTAGAGCGGTGGGCCGACGAACGCGCCGCCACGGTCATCGGTGACCGCCGACGCGTGGCCCGCACCGTGGGCAAGGCCGCCCTGGCGGCCAAGAGTGGCGAGGATCGCCGTCGCCTGCCCGCCGCCGCAATGGGAATCCTCGGCCGCGACCGTGCACGGACCGCTGTCGGGCCGGTGCCCCGCCGTGTAGCCGCTCTGCTCGCCCCGCCACCGCGCAACCAGATGCTCGCGCTGTTGGGCGTGGGCGCAGTGCTGGCGGCGACGGCGCTGTGCACGCTGGAGGCCGCCCAGGACCTGCACGAATTGCTGGAACTCGCCAAGGGCGGCTGACTGGCGGTGAGGAATTTGAACCACTGCAGTTGCCTACCGTTGGGGGTCCCCGCAATGCTCGCACAGTCAACAGGTCGTGCTTGTGATCCGCGTTCCGCAGCTCTGCAGAGTCGAGCCGACTGACCGGTGAACGGCGAGATGTCGTAAACAGACCACACGGTGGGCGCTTTCGTCCGAAGATCGTCCTTATGGCTTCGATTGTGGTCACCCAGGCGTCCCGTTTCGCGACCTGCAGCAGCAGCCGTATCCGACGCCGCCCTTGGCGTTCGCCCGCCGGGCAGCCCGCGTACGTCCGGCCCTTGCTGTTGGTGATCACTGCCGTCGCTACCTCGTTGTACGGGTGGAACATCGACAGTGGTCAGTTCCATCCGTTCTACGCCGACACCGTGCTCAGCATGACCAGGAACTGGAAGGCGTTCTTCTTCGGTTCATTTGAGCCCGGTAACTCCATCACTCTGGACAAACTGCCCGGCTTTCTGTGGCCGCAGGCGGTCTCCGCGCGGCTCTTCGGATTCCATCCCTGGGCGCTGGCGTTGCCCCAGCTGATCGAGGGCGCGCTGAGCGTGTTGGTGCTGTTCCGGCTGGTGTGCAGGCAGGCCGGAGCTCCTGCGGCGCTGGTGGCCGCGGCCGCGTTCGCGAGCACCCCGGCGGCGGCCGGGCTGTTCCGCTCGGCTGTCGAGGACGCACCGTTCACGCTGCTCCTGCTGCTTGCCGCCGACGCGGCGTTCCGGGCATCCAGCACGGCGCGGCTGCGCCCGCTCATCTGGAGCGCCGTCTGGGTGGGGCTCGCTTTCCAGGCGAAGATGCTGGAAGCGTGGGCCCTCGGGCCCGTCCTGGCCGTCGTTTTCCTCGTCGCGGCTCCCACGACGCTGCGCCGCAGAGTGGTCGGTACCGCTGTGGCGGCGGCCGTGACCCTCGTTATGTCGGCGTCCTGGGTCCTGGTGGTTGCGCTGATACCCGCAGGCGACCGGCCCTACATCGACGGGACCACGAACAACTCGCCGGTGAACATGGTCGTGGGGTACAACTTCCTCAACCGCTTCCCTCAGCTGGGACTGACCCCCGCCGACACCGGCAGCGTCAACTCCGTACCCAGCGGCCGGTCCGGGTCCTGACGGCGCCGTACCACCAGGACCGGCATTTTCGGTGACCTCC
>NZ_JAPVLS010000200.1:0-4603 GCF_027158125.1 Streptomyces sp. H39-C1 | reverse complement strand
GGTAACACCGGGTCCACCGGTGCGACCGGCGGGGCATGGACCGACTCGCAGACCACCGGCGGTAACGGGGCCGGGGGCGGCGATTCCGGCAGTGACTGGGCCGCAGGTACCGCGGACTCCACCGCCCACACCACCACCCGTCGCACCCAGCAGTGGGGCTGGACGCGCGGACACCAGCACAGCACCGGTGTTTCGCGTGCCCGTAACACCACGACAGCCCGGTCGGGGAACACCGGCCGCGGTGGTGACGGTGGCAACGCCACCAGCTCCAACACCGCGCGGTCGGGGTACTCCGGTAGCTCCGGTAGCTCCGGGAACTCCGGTGCCACCGGTGGTAACCACGCCGGGAACATCGGGATCCTGACCGGCAGCAATGGTGCCCGGTACGGTCACCAGCACGGCGGCTGGAACCACAGCAGCCAGTGCGCGCACGCCACCTCGGGAACCTCCGGTGCCACCGGCTGGACCGGCGCCACCGGTAACGCGGGCAACGCGTCCATGACCCACGGTGGTAACGGTGCGCGTGGCGGAGACTCCGGCACTGCCAACGCGGTGGGCGGCGCCCACTCAACCGCGCACGGCGCCTGAACCCTGTGCGGGTGATCGCGCTCGTCTGACCGGGCCCCAGCCCTGGTGATGATCTTGAGGGTCGGATTCTCCTGACGGAATCCGGCCCTCAAGCATTCCCGACCCGAACGCCGAGAGATGGAGTCACCGAGCGCCGGGCTGCGGCGTGGCGGGGGTCCGGCGCGGCGCCCACGGGACACGTCGAGCCGCCCTGACAGCGCCTTCGACGCGTCGCGCCCCAATCCGGGCGCACCGGACTGATACGGGATGAGGATGAGGTTGGTGTTCGTGGCGGGACGTGTGCGGGATCTGCTGCTCGCGACGGTGAGCGGCGGGGGGTGCGTGGGTTGTGCGGCCGTGGGTGGCTGGGCGGATGCGGCCCCGCGGGTGGCGTGGCTGTTTGTCGTATGCGCTCCGGCCACGGGTGTGGCGATGGTGGCCGCCGCTGTTCTGTTCGCGCGGGCGGTCCTGCCCGGCCGGCTGCGCTGCCACCTCTCCTGCCGCCCTCCGCCGGAAAGCCTCTGAAAGGTGATCATCGGCAGGTGGCCGGGGAGGGGGGTGGGACATATCCCGCCTCTGGTGGGTGTCACCCCGGACCGCTCGGCGCCGCGGGTAGACAGCGGCGTTATGCTGCTGGCAGCGCTCCAGCCCCCGGCGTAGCGAGTTCGTTGGTGATACGGGTACCGGCGGTGAGCGGACGCGGTTGTGTCTGCCCGTCCCGGGAGCCCAGGAGAGGGAGCGATCGCGTTCACGGCCACCTGCCGATGAGCCATCGTTTCGTCTGTCCTGTCCGCGAATCTGGCCGCACGAGAAGTGTGCTGTGGGGAGCCGGCAGTTCCGTCCCCCGTGCGCGCTGCCCCGTGGGGGCACAGGAACTGGGGCGCTATGCCTATTGCGCATCCGCTGAGCGTGCGGCGGCACGACCGGGAGAGCTGGTCGGTGATCACCCTGAGGGGTGAGATCGACTGGGACACCGCGCCCTCGGCGCGCTCGGTGATCGAAACCTGCCTGCAGGGAAACCGTGATGTCGACCTCGACCTGGCAGCGGTGACGTTCTGCGACGTCAGCGGCCTGAACCTCTTTCTCGGTGCCATTCAGTACGCCAGAGCAGCGGGCAGAGGGATTCGGCTGAGCCGTGCCACACCTGCGGTGTCCCGGCTGTTCGTCCTGACCGGCACCAGCCACCTGCTGCGTGGTCCGCCGGCGCCGTCAACCGGTGGCGCTGCGCAGTGCTCCTGCTCTGAGGGCGCCGTGGTGATCGCGTCGGCATCGTGCCACGCGCGCCACCCCGCCCCGGGCCGGCCCCTCGCCCATCCGGGCAGCCCCGCCTTGCCCAGCACAGCGGCAGGTCACCGCTGATGATCAGTGATCGCATGGGGAACGTGCTGCGTGGGTTGCGGGACGACGAGGGATCCGACGGTATCGGGGACGCCGCTACGGCCGGTGCGACAGTTTTGGGCGTGGACGGTCTCGCGGTGTCCCTGCTGACCGAGGCCGGCGGTATCGAGCTGGTCACCTGCCCGGACGCCAGCACGCAGACCTTCGAGGACCTGCAGTTCACCCTCGGCGAGGGCCCCGGCCCCGATACGGTGCGCGACGGCATCATGGTGTGGGTGCCATGGGCCTGGCCCTCGCGCTGACCGCCCGCTGCCTGGGCGTCGGCGAGGCCCATCGACAGGACCCCGACCACCACCACGATTCCCCGGACTCCTCGCATGACTTGCAGCAGGCGGTCGTGCACCAGGCCACCGGCATGATCAGCGTCCAGCTCAGTGTGCCGCTGCCTCAGGCTCTGCTGCGCTTGCGGGGCCATGCTTATAGCAGTGGCCGTTCCATCACCGACATTTCCCAGGACATCTTGGCCCGGCGGTTGCGCCTGGACCCCAACACCGACGGCATCGAGTTTCCCGTCGCAGACAAGGACTGATCGCCATGCCCCGCGAACAGCAACTTTCCCAGGTTTTCGTCGAGATCGCCGATTCACTGATCGATGACTTCGACGTCATCGACTTCCTACAGCAGCTGTCCGTTCGCTGCATGGAGCTCCTGGACGTGGCAGCAGTCGGGATCCTGCTCGCCGACGAGCACGGCATCCTGCGGGTCCTTGCCGCGTCCGACGAGCACACCCGGCTGCTCGAATTCTTCGCCACCCAGCACGACGAGGGCCCGTGTGTGGAGTGCTTCCAGAGCGGGCAGCCCCGCACCAACATCAACCTCACCGACCCGCAGATCACGAAGGACTGGCCACAGTTCGCCACCCGCGCACAGGAGACGGGCTTCGTTTCGACCAACGCGCTGCCGTTGCGGCTGCGCGGGCGCATCATCGGCGCCCTGAGCCTGTTCCAGACCGACCCCCGACCCCCTCAGCGATGGTGACATCGCGCTGGCCCAAGCCATGGCGGACATCGCGACCATCGCGATCCTGCAGCAGCGCACCTTGGCCCACAGCGAGACCGAACGCGGCCAACTCCAGTACGCGCTCACCAGCCGCATCGTCCTGGAACTGGTCAAGGGCATCCTCGCCGAGCGCTGGCAGCTGTCCGTCGACGACGCCTTTACCGCCTTCCGGCTCTACGCCCGCAACCACAACCTCAAACTCGCCACCTTGGCCCGAGAGATCACCGACGGCACCTTCAACACCGACACCATCCCGCACGCCGCCGGCGGCAGCACCACCAGGTGACACCACATCACTGCACCATCCGGCAGGATCCGCAGATAGCTATGGCGCAAGGAGACCGATCATGTTGATGGCTCATCCCGCGGTCCTACGGAATCTGCTCGAGCAGTACGACGCTCTCGCGTCGCTGCACGCGGACGAGGGCACCGCGAAGGTGCGGCAGCGGATGCACGACGTGGCCTATACGTTGTGTGTCTGCACCGGCACCCGTGACGTTGCCGCTGCCGTGACCGCAGCTCGCCACCAGCTGGCCCGCCCCGATCTAAGCGACGATTCCCTCCCTGCCTCCTGACCTACCTCTTCACACCGACGTGGTCGGCGACAGCCACGACCGCAGCAGCAAGGACGTACCGCCCGGATGACCGCAAGCAGCTCCACACCCGAACCGATATACGACAGCCTCGTCGAAGAGCTCGGCGACATCCCCGCACAGACGCGACAGACCGCGGAGAAGGTACTGGTGGAAGCCGCTCAGGCGCTCCAGTGGGGCACCCCTGCGTCCGGCGACGAGTGATCCCGCACAGCAAGCAGGGGCGGACCGGCGCCGGCACGGCACCATCCGAGGGACCGGCCACATCGCGCCGGGCAGCGACGCTGCCGTCTGAGAGGCTTCCCCTCATGGACGAAGCGGAAGGAACAGCCGGGCGCCCCGCACGGGCCGACGCCCCCTGTTCTCCTCCCAGCCCGGAGGACCTGCTGACGCGCGTCGGCCGCGGCGACCAGGACGCGTTCAGGCAGCTCTATCCGGTGATCGCCGGACCGGCCCTGGGCCTGGCGCGCCGCGTGGTTCGCGATGAAGCGCAGGCCGAAGAGGTCTGCCAGGAAGCCCTGATCGCTGTGTGGCGCCATGCGCCCCGGTTCGATCCGGCCCGTGGCGGGGCCCTGACCTGGGTCATGACACTGACGCACCGTCGCGCGGTCGAACGCGTCCGGTCCGCGCAGGCGGCGGCCGACCGGGACCGCACCTACGCAGCACGCAATCACCACACGGCGTTCGACGAGGTCAGCGACACCGTCGAAAACCGCCTGGAGCACGAACAGGTACGCCGCTGCGTGAATGCGCTGACACCCCTGCAACGCGAGTCGGTCCTGCTCGCGTACTACGACGGGTGCACCTACCGGGAGACCGCCGAACGACTGGACACCCACCTCGGCACCATCAAAACCCGGCTACGCGACGGCCTGATCCGCCTCCGCGACTGCCTCGCCGTCACCTGAATCCCCCGCTCCCCGCCGGGCCGCTCACCAGCAGCACGCACCCCGCTCCGATCCGGACGCGCCCGGCCAGCAAACCCATCTCTGCCGCCTGCACCGGTATGGGGTGTGGTGATCTGAGCAGAGCGGAGTGGACTCGAC